>JAUXHH010000179.1 GCA_030621655.1 Desulfobacterales bacterium | reverse complement strand
GGTGAGCATCCCTTTGATTGCTCCTTCGAGGGCTTCCTTTGTGTCAATGTCATCGACATAATTCTGTTGGACAATACTGAGTACATTAGAGAACACTTCTAAATTCTTATAAGTCTCCTGTAAGTCATAGGTGCTGCCAAGGGCATGCTGTTGGCCTCCAAAGAGGACAGGGACGAAGAGGAGAGTAAAGGTTAGGACCTTTTTTATTTCATTCATAATGTTCCTATAGGCGCGGCTGTGGGGTATTGACGGTCATGGATAAATTTATTTCATTCTTTAAATCCTTAATTTGCTAAGCAGAATATACTATTTTAGCACGCTGCTTATAATCAGACAATATAATATTAAGCTGATGAAAGTTCAGATGCCATTAAAGAAGTAATTTAATTTTACTATAAGAGGAGCTATCGTTTTGCCTTATGAAGGAAATGAGAGCATCGATAACGGCAGAGTGTAGGAGGTGATATTAACTTGTGTTTTCTGCTTTATCTTCAGGGGCGGGGAATTCCAGTTAATTGGAGGGGGTTGAGGCTGCTTGAGGAAGGGAATCCTTTTTCAGCCATAATAACGGGTCTTCCGCTTTTGATCCCTTGCGAATTTCAAAGTGCAGGCCTTCTCCATACAGTGGATCGTCGTCGCCGGTCAGGCCGATAATTTCCCCTTTTGCTACCTTTGTGCCTTCTTTATTGTAAAAAACAGCCGCTCTGGATACCAGGGAGAAGTACTGCTGCCCATGATCAATGATCATGAGATTCCCGTAACCGCGCAGATAACCGGAATGAATAATCTTGCCATCATAAACAGCTGTAATTTTCATGCCCTTTTTTACCTTGATATCAATCCCATTCGATATGGCAGATGAATCAAATTTCCCTTTCATTTCCTGGCCGAAAAATATGATGACAGTACCATCTACCGGCGGTTCAAGCAATCCTTGCTGACCGGGAAATCCATTCTGGGCAGCATCTGTTTTCGGCAGCTTCTTTTTCTCAGTTTCAGTCATGTCAGGACGATGTGTCTCACCAGTTTGCGTTTTTGTAGCTGTTTGTATTCTTTGCAGGGTGGCAGCAAGATCAGAAACAGCTTCTTCTATTTCCAGAACAGCCTGTTCATAGAGATGCTGCTCTGTGTTCACCTGCTTCAGCAATATGTTTTTTTCCCATCGGATTTGGCCCAACTGCCTTTCTTTTTCACCTAATTCACCTGCCAGTTGCATGAGACGCAATTTTTCCCTTGCATGCTCTTCCCTGGCACGGTTTGATTCCTTTAACTGGGTAAGATACTGCTGGATGATTGTATGGTCATGCTGAACCATGATGGAGAAATATTCCTTGAAATCGAGGAGTTCCGGAATTGATTCGGTAGAAAATAAAACATTCATAAGCCCTACCGATCCCATGCGATAATAGGCAGCCAGCCGATTTTTTACATGTACCTGATGGGCCCTCTTTTCTGCCAGTACCGCATCTAAGTATTCCTGTTTATCAGTTAATAGCAATTCCTGTTTTTGGGATTTGGTCCTTAGTGTGGCAAGTAATTTTTTTTGAGCTTGAAGTTCCGTCTCAATTTTTTCCAGCTCACCGAGCAATGACCTTTCTTTTTTCTTGGAACCAAGAATCTTGATTTTGTGGTCAATAATGCCTTCCTGCAATTTCCTGATTTTAATATTTTTCTCTATTATTGCCTGCTGCTTTGGGGTAAGTTGTGCCTGAACCGGCGTGCTGGTATTTTCCTGTAAAGTCGGCTCCTGAGCAAAAGCCATGGAAACAAAGTTTTCTGGTTGGAAGAGGAGAACCGGTGCCAGCAGCATACAGAATGTGATTACCGGCAATACAACTATCTGTAATTGCCCGGTTGGATATTTTCTGGATGTATCGCGGGAGATTCTCATGTCAGATGCGCATGAATTTTCGCATAGACGAAAAACTGCCTCCCGTACAAAGAGTAATGCTCGCTGCTATTATTATTCCGATTATAGTTGGAGAGAAAAAGGTAAATTCAACAAGTTGTAAAAAACCTGGTCCTGAAAAATGCAACTCGATCCAACGGAAAAGAAAGAAGAGAGCCAGCAGACCTAAAGTAGAGCCTAGCAGTCCCTGTAGAAAACCTTCAATAAGGAAGGGTGTGCGGATATAGCCGTTTGTTGCGCCCAAAAGTCGTAATATTTCAAGTTCCGCCTGTCTGGCAACCACTGCCAAACGAATGGTATAGGCAACCATAAACGTCGTCGTTAAAATGAGAAGGGTGCCGCTTAAGAGAACAATGATTCGCAAAAGTTTTGTAAAATAATTGAAGCGTTCAATCCATTCCTGACCGTATTGTACCTTAATGGCACCGGGCAGGGTGGAGAGATATTCTGAAAAACGTTTTATCTGGGCCAGGGAACTGAGGTTTTTCTTCGGATACACCTCAATTGAGGGTGGCAGGAATGAAGGATCCAGGTCATCAAGCACATCCACATTGTCGCCAAGTTGAGTGGCAAGACGGTTGTAGGCATCATCCCTTGAAGTAAATCGTATCTCTTCAACCTGATTGAAATTGGTTATTTTCCTCACTAATTGCGACTGCATTTCCAGAACAGGTTCTTCCTCAAGATATATGGTCAGGCGCAGGTCGTCCCCAAGTCTTTCGCCCGCCTTGATCATGTTTGTATAAATCAAAAAGAAAAAGGAAAAGATAAGGACAGACAAACTCACGGTCAGCAGGGTCATGAACTGCGTGGCCCAGGTTTTTTGAAGGTTGCGGCTCGTCTGTAGCAGTATGTTGCTGAAAAATTTCATGGCATGTTGTTGGGTGTTGAAATTGTTCTGTCAGCAGGTTGTACTAAACGTCCGCTGTGGAGTTCAAGGACACGATTTTCGGATTTCTTGTAAATACCTTCATCGTGCGTGGCAATAAGTATAGTCGTGCCGGAAATGTTGCACTGTTCAAACAGTTCCATCACAAGCCTGGTTGTCTTGGAATCCAGGTTGCCGGTTGGTTCATCAGCCAGAATAAGTTTTGGGGAATTTGCTACGGCGCGGGCTATGGTTACTCGCTGCTGCTCTCCTCGTGAGAGTTTTCCTGCCAGGGCATCATGTTTGTGCTCCATCCTGAGTTTTTGCAGCAGTTCAATCACTCTTTTTTTTATGGTCCTGATACTCTGGTAGGAGACCTCCATGGCCATGGCAATATTTTGAGCCACAGTTCTATCAGGAAGAAGTTTGAAATCCTGGTATGCCATGCCGATCTGCTGTCTGAGTTGAGGTATTTCCACGCCTTTGATGCGGTTCAGGTCTTTTCCGGCCACCTCGACTAATCCCTTGTCGGGATGCTCCATGCCGCAGATCAGTTTTAACAGGGTGGTTTTGCCGGCACCGCTCATGCCTGTCAGAAAAAGCATTTCGCCGTAGGTAATGGAAAGTGAGATATCTTCAAGTGCAACTACATCCGGAGTGTAGATTTTAGTAGCCCTGACAATCTCGACTATAGACTTTTTGGCCGGCGGTGTATCCATAGGATTAATGAAGTAAAAGAAGAATCACAAAGGTGTTTAGAATGTGAGTTGTATTATAATTAACATTGCAAGGAAAATCCTTTTAGCTTCCAATAAGTTATATATATTCCGAATCAACTTTTCTATAATGATTGAGAGGTTCTGTCAAGCCCAATAAAAAAAAGCTATTTAATGATTTTTGAAAAAATTTCATAGGCTTGCTGGATCACGGCTCCATCATCGTCCAGACTGAGATATGATTTTCCACTCAGCTCCTGCTGGATGAGTTCATTGCTGCTCGACAGGATTCCTGCCAGTGGAAGGTCTGTGCTCTCAGTGGTTTCTTTTATTTTGGCATACAGTTCCTCGGGCAATGGGTCGGGAGTCCTGTTGACAATGAGATACTTTTCCTTGATTTCAATGGCCAAAGGCTTGGTGAGTTCGGATATCCTTTTTGCTGTAAGGATACCGCGGGCCGAAGGATCGGAGATTACCAGCAGTAGATCTATGGAGCGCAGATTCATCCTGCTCAAATGCTCCATGCCCGCTTCATTGTCCACAAGTATATACTTATAATTATCCGCCAGTTTGTCCATGGTCATGGCAAGGTGCTGGTTAGCTGCACAGTAGCAGCCTGGCCCATCAGGCTGGCCCATGACAAGCAGATCAAAACCTTTTGCTTCAA
>JAUXHH010000047.1 GCA_030621655.1 Desulfobacterales bacterium | reverse complement strand
CTGAGGTCGGGTGGAGAAAAGGGGAAAGGTTAAAGGGGAGAGGTAATTACACCCCTCTGGTAAGCGTGGGAACATAAGACCAGATTTTAAAATTAATTCTGTATTTATTAAAATGCAATCTTCAAAACGAACAGCTCTTTTGCAGCCATTTTTCTACTCTGCAAAAAACAGATTCTTCCCGAAAGGCAAGCTGCCGGTCCGTACAGTCGGCATACTGGTTTTCAGTCTGGCAGTCTGCCTGGTGCTCTATAAGATTGTAGTAAAGGTTGTCACCTATTTTCACAGCCAGAATGACCTTGGCATACTTCTCAGCCTGAAAATCTTCCAGATGGCCTGGATAACCATGTTTGCCATGCTGATTTTTTCCTGTATGGTTTCAGCAGTATCAACCCTGTTTCTCTCCCAGGACAATGAAATTGTCTTTGCAGCTCCTGTTCCAACATCTGATATTTTTTTCATGCGCTACGTGACAACTTCAATATACACCTCCTGGATGATGGTTGTTTTCTCAATTCCGATTTTTGCTGCTTACGGAACAGTTTTCCAGGCAGGTTTTCTCTATTGGCCCCTTATGCTGCTGACCATAATAGCTACTGCAGCCATTGCCACAACCTTCGGCATGGGATTTACCGTGCTGCTGGTCAACCTCTTTCCCGCCAGACGCACCAAGGATATCATCCTCTACCTTTCAATATGTTTCGGCATTTTTATTTATATCATCTTCCGGCTTATGCGACCGGAAGACCTGGTTAATCCGGACAAGTATGGTCATTTCATTGATTACCTGTCTTCTCTTGCTACTCCTGCGGCTCCCTATATCCCGGCTGCCTGGGCTTCCAACCTGCTTTCCTATTATCTCATGGAGCGGGAGATTGATTTTCTGGTTACGGCCTTGCTCTGCATTACACCCATAGCCCTTTTCTTTCTAGGCGAATGGGCTATGGAGCGTTGGTTTCTCTCAGGTTTTACAAAATCCCAGGAATCCTTCGGCGGTTACCGAAAATTTTTCACCCATGACAGGTATAACCGCAGCTCCCTGCAATGGATATTCCGCAAAGAGGCCAAGTTGTTCTTACGGGATTCAGCTGAATGGTCCCAGCTCTTCATGATTGCTGCCCTGGTTATTGTATATCTGTATAATTTCAAGGTACTGCCGGTGGAGCGCTCAATGTTTGAAGAAGAGTACGTTACCAACCTCATAGCGTTTCTTAACATCGGGCTGACCGGCTTTGTCGTTGCATCACTTGCTGCCCGCTTTGTCTACCCTTCCATTGGGGCTGAAGGAGGTTCATTTTATATTATCATGTCTTCACCCTTATCAACTGCCAGCTATATGCTGCATAAATATCTTTTCTACGTCGTACCCTTTACCGGGCTCACCTTGATCCTGCTTGTGGTGTCCAACAACCTCCTCAATATCGAGGGCCCCATGGGGTGGATTTCGATAATTATCGGCTTGATAATTACCTGGACAGTACTTGCCATGGCACTTGGCTTTGGGGCAATCTATGCTGACTTCAAGGCAGAAAACAGGGCTGCAGCCCTGGGTGGAATAGGGGCTATCCTTTTTCTCTTCACTGCAATCGCCTTTGAAATGGCTATTATCTTCCTGGGCAGTGCTCCTGTTTTCCGGGTTATGAAAAATTGGCTGAGAAAAGGGGTAATGCCGGTTGATGATGTACTGACACTGCTCGTCTGGATTCTTGTTTCTATTGTTATCTCCCTTTTTCTCGCCTTCTTTTTCGTCAGGAAAGGGATCACTAAACTTGAGACGTCAAGTTCGTGACATAAAACAATCCTACAAATTGTCAGGCGCCGGGATGCCTAACCCGGGTTTCTCTCAACCCGAAACATAACCTGTTCCATGGCAAGCCGGACATATCTCATAGTCGGTACACTTGCAGTCTTCCCACTCATCATCTTTTTGACTGCCGCGCCACTCCATATCACAGACACAGGTTCCAGGAATCTTTTTTTCACCATTGCACTCCGGACAAATCTTATTGGTATCATTGGTCATGATCACACCTCCATTACAGTTAAAGGTGATAACTCCAGCAACTTATGCTTATAAAATATGCACGAAAGATTACTACTTCAAGGCTATACGTGTGGGAAGGCCTGATTGATCAACTACGGTAGTCGGCATTTATTTTGATATAATCCACTGAAAGATCGCAGGTATATATTTCACTTCCAGCCTGGCCTGTTTTCAGATCAACAGTCACGCTGAAGGTTTTCTGCTTCAGGACTTCTGTGGCCCTTGTTTCTGCTGCAGCTCCCAGAGCCAAACCGTCTCTTACCAAAACCACATCATCGAAAGCAATGTCGACGCTGTTCTGATCAAATTCAACTCCAGAACGGCCAAGGGCGGCTATGATCCTTCCCCAATTGGCATCCTCTCCGAAAAAGGCTGTTTTAACCAAAGACGAATTGGCAATTGTGCGGGCAGCCTGTTCGGCATCCTTCTCACTTTGGGCATTTACGACCTTGATGGTAACCAGCTTTGTCGCACCCTCACCGTCTGCAACTATCTGCAGGGCCAGGTCTTTTAATAAATCTGCCAGTGCAGCAGCAAAAATTCTGCTGTCCCCGGTATCAAGAGCATCAATTTCAGGATTGGAGGCCTCACAACTTGCCAGAGCAAGAACTGTATCATTTGTACTCGTGTCACCATCAACCGTGATGCGATTAAATGATAACTTCACTGCAAGTGATAAATGATGCTGCAGGATGTCTGCAGCAATATCGGCGTCGGTCATGACAAAACCGAGCATAGTTGCCATGTCCGGCATAATCATGCCTGCACCTTTGGCAATACCAAAGAGCTTCACATCGCAGCCGGCTATGGAACAGACACGCTCAGCAGTTTTAGGGACTGTATCAGTAGTCATGATGGCCCGGGCCACATGGTCATAATTATCAGAGGAGAGATTGCCAACCAGGTCATCAACTGCGTCTGCAATTTTTTCAACCGGCAGCTGTTCTCCAATCACGCCGGTGGAAGCTATCTGCACCAGATTTTCATCAATATTCAAGGCAGCAGCAATCAGACCGGAACAGGTTAACGCCGCCTGCATGCCTATTTCGCCGGTACAGGCATTTGCCACCCCGCTGTTCACCAGCAAAGCCTGGGCCTTGCCCTGCCTGACCCTTTCCATATCAAGCAGCACCGGTGCTGCCTTTACACGGCTCGTGGTGAAAACAGCCGCAGCAATCGCAGGTTTATCACAGTATATAAGCCCGAGGTCCAACCGGTCTTTTTTCCTGATTCCTGCACTCACTGCAGAATATTTAAATCCGTTAACGATCAATTTTAATGACCTGATTCTATTTTAGAGAAAAAATAATTGTAAGAAACTATTTGAGCCTGCCGTGGCATTTTTTATACTTCTTGCCACTCCCGCAGGGACACGGACTGTTACGGCCTATCTTCTCGCCTTCCCTTTTCATGGGCTGCTGCTGGGCTTCTCCAGATCCTTCACCACCACCCCGGCTCAAACGCATCTCGCTCTGCTGCCGTTTTCTTTTCTCCAGAGCCTCTCGATCAACTTCTTCCTCACTGGCAATCTTTATTTTAAAAAGGGTCGACAATGTTTTATGTTTCACTGTTTCAATCATGACGGCAAACATTTCAAAACCTTCACGCTTATATTCATTCAAAGGGTTTTTCTGGCCATAGCCGCGCAAACCGATGCCCTCCTTCAGATGATCCATATTCAGGAGATGTTCTTTCCAATAGGTATCAACCATCTGCAGAAAAATAACCCGTTCAAGATAACGCATGCCTTCAACACCGATCCTCTCTTCCTGCTCCTCATAGGCGCGCTGGGCAATTTGCTTCAACTTATCCACAAACCTATCGCGGTCCAGATCCTGTTTGTCCGCTTCATCCCATTCTGGTGCAACACCAATGATGCCCTGTAGAAGCTCATTGATACCCTGCCAGTCCCAATCCTCAGACAATATTTTCTGTTCAACAAATTCTGCGGCTATAGAGTCCATCTCTTCAGCGAGTAAATCTTCTATGACCGGCTTTATATCCTTACTGTCAAGAACTTCGCGTCGCTGCTGGTAGATAACTTCCCTCTGCTTGTTCATGACATCATCATATTCAAGCAGATGTTTACGAATATCAAAGTTATGGCCTTCTACTTTTTTCTGGGCGTTTTCAATGGCCTTGCTGATCATGTTGTGCTCAATCGGATCATCCTCATCCATGCCAAGCTTATCCAGCACGCCGGAAATTCTGTCTGAACCAAAAATTCGCAGCAAATCATCTTCCAGAGAAAGATAAAAACGTGAAGAACCATGGTCCCCCTGCCTTCCTGAACGTCCACGGAGTTGGTTGTCAATCCGCCTCGACTCATGACGGCTGGTGCCTAAAATATGCAGACCGCCAATATCCGCCACCCCTTCGCCAAGTTTGATATCAGTGCCCCGACCTGCCATATTGGTGGCAATAGTGACCCTGCCCTTCTGGCCTGCTTCTGCAATAATTTCTGCTTCTTTCTCGTGATGCTTTGCATTGAGCACAGAATGCTTGACACCTTTTTTCTTGAGCATATTGGATATCTTTTCAGAGACATCTATAGAAATAGTACCGACCAGCACCGGCTGTCCCTTTTTATGAAGCTCTTCAATCTCACGGACGACAGCCTTGTATTTGGCCGGAATATTCTTGTAAATAAAATCCGGGAAGTCGTCACGGATCATATTTTTATGGGTCGGGATTATAACCACATCAAGGTTATAAATTTTCTTAAATTCTGCAGCTTCTGTATCTGCCGTACCTGTCATGCCAGCAAGCTTTTCATAAAGACGGAAATAATTCTGAAAGGTAATGGAGGCCAATGTCTGATTTTCCTGTTCGACTTTAACGCCTTCCTTTGCCTCCAGAGCCTGATGCAAGCCGTCACTGTAACGGCGGCCCGGCATGGTGCGGCCGGTGAATTCGTCAACGATCACCACTTCGCCGTCCTTGACCAGATAGTCAACATCATTCTGGAACAGGAGATGTGCCTTCAGGCCCTGGTTTAAGTGATGCAGGTATTCAATATTCTTGGGGTCGTAGAGGTTTTCCACCTTGAGCAGTTGCTCACCCAGGGCTACACCTTCCTCGGTCATTGATACAGTCCTTGCTTTTTCATCCAGGCTGTAATGTTCATCCTTTTTAAAACGGGGAATGAGTTTATCCACTGAATGGTAAAGCTCAGTTGAAATATCGGCCGGACCGGAAATGATAAGAGGTGTCCTGGCTTCATCGACGAGGATGGAGTCAACCTCATCAACTATGGCAAAGTTAAAATCCCGCTGACAATAATCCTTGATATCAAATTTCATATTATCACGCAGGTAATCAAAACCGAACTCATTGTTGGTGCCGTAGGTCACATCGGCGTTATAAGCCTCCTGGCGCTCCTCGTCATTCATTCCATGGACGATAGTGCCGGTGGTGAGACCCAGAAAACGGTAGATGGCACCCATCCATTCAGAATCGCGGCTGGCCAGATAATCATTGACCGTCACAACGTGCACCCCTTTTCCTGATAAGGCATTCAAGTAGACCGCCAGAGTTGAGCAGAGTGTCTTTCCCTCGCCGGTCTTCATCTCCGCGATCTTGCCCTGGTGCAGAACCACACCGCCGATAAGCTGTACGTCGTAGTGTCTCTCACCTATCACCCTTTTTGCTGCCTCCCGGGTTGCAGCAAACGCCTCCGGCAATAAATCATCCAAAGATTCTCCCTTGGCAAATCTTTCCCTGAATTCAACTGTCTTTGCTGCCAGTCCAGCATCATCCAATTTCTGAATATCGGGCTCAAAGCTGTTTATCCTATCGACAATCGGCTGAATCAACTTCAGAACTCTTTCATTCTTACTGCCGAAAATTTTTGTTAGTGCGGAACCTATCATTCTGTTACAACTCCAGGGCTGATGACTTTATTCAAGTCTTTTTTTAAAAAATCTCTTTACGAACAAAGGGTTAAAAAAAAATATTTTCTGATAACGCGAAATTCAGATACGTATGCTTTATTGGTCTACAGGAAATACTTCAGCTGATAGCCGAGACTGAGGCCACTAAACGTTATGCGTCTTTTTCCCAAATCAGGGCTTCCTCATTGCAGTCAGGAAATTTGGAGCAATTGATACAGTCACTCCAAACCTTGTGCGGCAGCTCGGCCTTATCAATATCCTTAAAACCAAGCTTCCTGAAAAATTCCGGCTGGTACGTGAGGGTAAAAACTTTTGTTATGCCATAGGAATCAGCCTCTGTCAGCGCCTTGTCAACAAGCTGCTGCCCAACACCTTTGCCCTGGTGACCTTCAGCGACCGCCAACGACCTGATCTCTGCCAGGTTATCCCAGCATATGTGAAAAGCGCAGACCCCGACCAGTTTTTCCTGGTCCTGATCATCTTCAACCTTCTCCACATAGACACTGAAATCTTTTAACTGGTCGTACAAAGAGCTTAAAGATCTCCCCAAAAGCAGATCCTTGTCAGCAAAATACTGCAGCAAATTATAAATTTCCTTTATATCACCCATACGGGCATTGCGTATCATGACTGCTTATTCCTCGTATTATTAGTCTCTAATTCACTTTAAAAAGCTTCACTCTTCATGGCGGCGCCATCTTACTCCGGGAGCAAAGCAGGGTCAAGCACTGTGACTCTTGCCGGTGAAACTATCCCGGAGGAAGAAGAACTGTCTGACCGGCCCAGATACCCAGAAGAAACATCCAAAGAAGAATACAGAACAACACTGACCCAACTCCGAATAATCCCCCCAGGGTAAGCTCAAACTTTATCTTCTTCTTCTTGCTTTTTCTTTTGGCCACTTTTGTAATTTTAAATTTTAAATGCTAAATTTTAAGTTAACCCCTAGAAGCCTTTTATCTTTTCCTGAAAGCTGAATGCTGACTGCTGATAGCTAAATCCCTACATCGATTCAGGCGCGGAAAGACCGACTAAACGCAAACCGTTATGGAAAACTATGCGAAGTGACTCAGCAAGCCATAACCTGGCCTGGGTAAGTTCCGGGTCATCAGAAATAACAAGGTGCCTGTTATAGTAACTGTGAAACTGGCCTGCCAGATCCATGAGGAAAAAGATAATCCTATGTGGTGATAGGTCAAGGGCAGCGCTTTCAACTAATTCAGGGAATGCTGCAAGGGCCTTGAGCATATTCATCTCCTCGGGAAGCGTCAGTTTATCCAGGGATGCTTTTTCCAGAGGGATCCTTGTAATATTTTTTTCCACCGCCTTCTTCTGGATACTGCGCAGGCGGGCATTGGCATATTGGACATAAAATACCGGGTTCTCCTGGCTTTCCCTGGTGGCCAGATCAAGATCAAACTCAAGTTGACTGTCCGCCTTGCGCATCAAAAAGAAAAACCTGATTACATCCGGCCCCACCTCGTCGAAAAGTTCATCCACCGTGATAAAATTGGCCTTCCTGGTTGACATTTTTACCTGTTTCCCTTCACGGGTAAGGGTAACAAACTGATGGAGAACCACAGTCACCTTTGAATCATCATAGCCAAGAGCCCTGATGCCGGCGAGGACGTCCGGCACCGTGGCAATATGATCTGAACCGAAGATATTTACCAACCAGTCAAACCCCCGCCTTAATTTCTCCCTGTGATAGGCGATATCAGGCAGTCTGTACGTTGGTTCACCTGTGCTTTTAATGATGACACGATCTTTCTCCTGGCCAAATTCCGTGGTCTTGAACCACACCGCCCCATCAAGGTCATAGACAAGACCCTTTTCGCGAAGATTAACAACCACGTCATCAACGAGTCCTTTTTCGTAAAGGGAGTGCTCGTTGTAATAGGAATCAAATTTAATGTCGAGGCGTGCAAGTGTGTCCGTAATATTCGCAAATATCTCCTGTTCGGCTCTTTCTTTGAAAGGAACTACATCTTCAGTATCTTTGAGGGAGTCTCCCTTTTCAGCCACCAGTTTTCTGGCAATATCATAAATGTATTCTCCCTGGTATCCGTCCTCCGGAAAATCACTCTCAAGTCCCAGGATTTCCATATAACGGGCCCTGGTGGATTGCCCCAAAACCCGCATTTGCCGGCCTGCATCATTATAATAGTATTCCCTTGTAACGTCATGGCCTGTGGCTTCCAGCAGCCTGGCAATGGAATCTCCCAGAACAGCCTGGCGTCCGTGGCCGATGGAAAGAGGACCGGTGGGATTAGCACTGACAAACTCAACCAGCACCTTTTTATTCTGCCCTATCTCAGAAGAACCATACGTATATGCCTGATCACAGACTGGTTTAATGACCGACTGCCAGACATCATCCCGGACAAAAAAGTTGACAAATCCGGGTCCGGCAATCTCAACCTTATCAAACAACTCAGTATGTTCAGACAGCTTCGCGGTAAGCTGGGCGGCCAGCTCACGGGGGTTCTTCTTTTCCCTGCCTGCCATGATCATGGCCATGTTGGTGGAATAATCACCCTGGGAGGCATGCTTGGGAAGCTCAACAGTATAGGATCCGGCCGCTCCATCGGACCACAACTCCTGCTTAACACCTTCAATAAAACAGCTGTCCAGAATTTTTTGTATTTGTTCTTTTATCATCAGTCTTTAAGTATATCTTTACAGAAATATAATGAAAAAATCTGTAATCCTTTTTTATGTTTTATTCTTTATTAATAAAAAATACCCAACCTCAAGAGCCATCGGATGTATTCCAGTTCAAGGAAGAACCTGTTCAGCTATACATCAAGTATGCGGGACAAGTGATGACGCAGAAATTGGGATACGGCCCGTGGCTCGATCTCATGTATAAACCCGCTCGTTAAAACTCCCAAACAAACAGAGTACCTCATAACTGATGGTCTCCATCCATTGCGCCATCTCATCTGCAGTAATTTTTTCATCACCCTGCTGTCCTAATAAAACGACTTCATCTCCGGTGTGAACCGGTGGCAGATCAGTGATGTCAACCAGGGTAGCATTCATGCAGACCCTGCCACAAACAGGTGCCCGTCTACCACCGATCAAAACCTGCGCCTTATTCGAAAGCTTTCTCAGATACCCGTCGGCATACCCAACCGGCAATACTGCGATCCTGCTCTTGCGGCGAGTTACAAAGGTATGTCCATAGCTGATGCCGTATCCCGGACCTAAATCTTTTACCTGGATTATCCGGGTCTTAAAACTCATCACCGGCTGTAATTCAAGTACGGGTACAGCAATCTTTGCTCTGGATGCGGAACCATCCGGATAATATCCGTACAGACTGATACCCGGCCGCACCATATTCAAATGGGATTTAGGGAAATAGATAAGGGCGGCAGAGTTGGCAATATGTGAAACAACTTTACCGGATTCTTTCGATTTCAGGTCTGCCAGAACATTCTTGAAATATGACAATTGTTCGTGCGTCGTCTGCAATGAATCTATTTCGTCCGCTCCCGGAAAATGACTCAGCATCCCGGACAATGATATGCCAGGCAAGCGTTTTATCAGGGAGACATACGATTCCACCTCATTCGGCATGACACCAATTCTCCCCATGCCCACATCAACCTTGAGGTGAACCTTTACCTCAGTTTTCATCCTGGCTGCTTCGTCCGAGAGTCCGGCAAGAAACTCAACATCAAAGACTACAGGTGTTAATTCATGCCTGATAACAGCCTCATATGATTCCGGGGAACCTCCAAGCAGAACAACTATATCACCCTTTAAACCTGCTCTGCGAAGCTTTATCCCTTCCCAGACTTCAGCCACCCCGAATGTCCTGGCACCTGCACTATAAAGTGCCTGGGCGCACTCAATCAGACCATGCCCATAAGCATCGGACTTTACCACGGCCATAATCTTTATCTGCGGTCCAACCGTCTTCTGGATACCTTGAAAGTTGGCCTGCAGGGCAGAGATATCTATCTCAACCCGGTTGAAAGAAAGGGGTTGGGTCATTTTGAAGTCCTGTTCCACTCGATCCACATCAGCCTGCTTGCGAGCATAAGGGCCCAACCGACAGCCGTATATATCAATCCGATAACCTCACCAAGAAGCACCGTAGTTCTTAAAAACCTGCCCAGGGCAATCATTCCGGCCACCATAACCCATGTTTTCAGGGAATACACAGAACCGAAACAGATCTTATCCTCAAACTCCTTAATCCTTTTTATATTTTTCCGGGCTAAACGGTCAAGTACGAAGAATGCTTTGGCAGTCCCAAGCAATAAGCCTATC
>JAUXHH010000131.1 GCA_030621655.1 Desulfobacterales bacterium | reverse complement strand
GGCAATAAAGCGGTCTCAACCTTGACTGAGTGTACCAAATTGATTATTTATTTAAGGTTAAAGCGAGAGTGGCGGAATTGGTAGACGCACCAGACTTAGGATCTGGCGCCGCAAGGTGTGGGAGTTCGAGTCTCCCCTCTCGCACCAAAAAAATAATCGTCTGAGAAATCTGATTTTTAAAGTATTACAGAATATTTTGAAAATACTAACAATTAATTTTGCAACGTAAAAGGAAGGGAATTGATGCAGATCACTGTTAACGAGGTTGGAGGTCTGACCAGGAAATTGAAAATCGTGCTTCCCAAAGAGGAAGTAAATAAAGAACTTGATGCTGAATTTCAAAAGGTCAAAAAAGATGCAAATATTAAGGGTTTCAGGCGGGGCAAGGTGCCGCGCCATATTCTTGAGAAAACATATGGTCAGCAGGTAAGAGCCGAGGTTGCTGAAAAACTGGTCCAAGCGACATATTTTGATGCCATAGAAAAAGAAAAGCTCGATGTGGTGGCCCATCCGGAAATTAAAGAGCCGGTTTTTGAAGATGATGGAAGTTTCTCCTATGAAGCTGAAGTGGATACCCGTCCTCAGTTTGAATTGAATAAATACAAGGGGTTGGAGATTGAAAAACAAGAAATTTTTGTCACTGATGAGGAAATCGACAGTGAAGTTGAACGGTTGCGCAAAGAAATAGCTCCTTTGCGAAATATTGAAGATCGTGCTGCCCAGGTGAGTGATATAGCCATAGTTGATTTTGATGGTTTTCATGACGGGGAGCAGATGAAAGAGGTGCATGGGGAAAATGTTAATGTCGATATTGGCACTGGGCACCATGGCCAGGAATTTGAAAACGGACTTGTTGGTATGAAAAAAGGGGAAGAATCATCTGTTGAGGTTAATTTCACAGCAGATTCCCCAAACCCTATGATGGCAGGCAAAAAAATAGAATTTAAAATTAATGTGAAAGACATTAAGGAAAGGGTGCTGCCCGATCTGGATGATGAGTTCGCCAAGGATGTAGGAAAGGAGTTTGATACTCTTACTGCCTTGCGGGATAATGTTCGTGAGAAGATACTTGCTGAAAAAGAGCAGGCTCGGTCGGGGGATCTTTTAGACAAAATTATGCAGAAACTGGTTGAGGCAAATGAGTTTGAAGTGCCGGCACGACTTGTCCAGTATGAAATTAATGAATACATTAAACAAACAGAGGAAACTCTTAAGCGCGGTGGGTTAACGCTTGAATCCGCAGGAGTCAATCGTGCTGAAGCTGAAGAGCGCTACCGTGATACTGCAGTAAAAAGGGTAAGAGGTGATTTTATCCTGAAAAAGATAGCAGAGATGGAAGACATTAAAGTTTTAGACGAGGATATGAATAACGGTTTTGCCAGAATTGCAAAACAATACAACATGACAGTCCCTGAGGTGCAGGGATATTTCAAGAGCCGTGATGACATGCTGCCATTTATCGGCGAGCTTTTAAACGAGAAAATTCTGAACTTTCTCAGTGAAGAGTCTACGTTTATTGAGGTTGCAGCAGAACAGGAAGAAAAACCTTCCGAGTCCAAAGCAGAAAAGGCTGTGGATAACATTGAAAACCAGGAAAAATCAGGAGAATAGGCATGAACCTTATTCCCATGGTAGTTGAGCAGAGTCCTCGTGGTGAGAGGGCCTATGATATATATTCACGACTTCTGAAGGAGCGGATAATTTTCCTGGGCACACCGGTTACTGACGAGATTGCAAGCCTTGTTATTGCCCAGATGCTGTTTCTTGAAGCTGAAGACCCTGATAAGGACATTACCTTTTATGTAAATTCACCGGGTGGAGGTGTTACAGCAGGACTGGCTATCTATGACACAATGCAGTATGTACGCTGTGATATTGTAACCCTCTGCATGGGACAGGCTGCCAGTATGGGAGCTCTTTTGCTAACTGCCGGCGCTAAAGGTAAACGTTATGCACTTCCAAACTCGAGGATACTTATCCATCAACCTATGGGAGGTTTCCAGGGTCAGGCAACGGATATTGATATCCATGCGCAGGAAATTCTTAGGATGCGTAATGATTTAAACAAAATACTTGCCTTTCATACTGGCCAGACTGCCCGGAAGATTAAGAAGGATACGGAGCGCGATTATTTTATGAATGCTGAAGAAGCAAAAAAATATGGTATAATAGATAAGGTTCTTGATAAACGTGCTAATCCAGATGAGGAGAAAGATTCGTGACAAAGAAGCATGGCGATAGTGAAGACACAACCTGTTATTGCTCTTTTTGCGGCAAAAGCCAGGAGGATGTTACCAAGCTGATTGCAGGCCCTGCAGTTTATATCTGCGATGAATGTATTGAGTTATGCAATGAGATCGTTTTAGAGGGAACAGTTGGGGATGAAAGTGTTGTCCTTGAAAAAAACGCTGTTTTAAAGCCGATTGAAATAAATAAGCATCTTGATGATTATGTCATAGGACAGGAGTATGCCAAGCGGGTTCTCGCTGTTGCTGTCCACAATCACTATAAGCGTATTGATGCTTTAAGCCGGGGTGATGAAAATCAGGTAGAACTTCAGAAAAGTAATATCATTCTGATCGGGCCAACCGGCACCGGAAAAACCTTAATGGCCCAGACCCTTGCCAAGATTCTTAATGTTCCCTTCACTATGGCTGATGCGACGACCCTCACGGAAGCCGGATATGTCGGGGAAGATGTCGAGAATATCCTGGTCAGCCTTCTTCAGGCGGCTGATTATGATGTAGAAAAGGCGAGCAGGGGCATAATCTATATTGACGAGATTGATAAAATAGCACGGAAGACTGATAGCCCTTCAATTACCAGAGATGTTTCTGGAGAGGGTGTGCAGCAGGCTTTACTCAAGATAATTGAGGGGACAATAGCAAGTGTGCCACCGAAAGGTGGACGCAAACATCCGCAACAGGAGCTGGTGAAAATCGATACCAGCAACATTTTATTTATTTGCGGTGGTGCCTTTGTTGGACTTGATCGGGTGATAAAAAAGAGAACCGGAACGAAGTCCATGGGCTTTGGAGCCAAGATAGTCAGTAGTACCCATAAGAAGATAAGTGATTATCTTGCCCTGGTGCGGTCTGAAGACTTATTGCATTTCGGTTTGATTCCTGAGTTGATGGGCAGGTTGCCCGTGATTGCCACTATGGATGAACTGAACGAAGAGGATCTTGTCCGCATTTTGCGTGAGCCTAAAAATGCCTTGACCAAGCAGTATGAAAAACTCTTTGAGTTTGACAATATCCGCTTGCGTTTTACCGAAGGGGCCCTGACGGCAATCGCTAAAGAAGCTTTAAAGAGAAAGGCCGGCGCCAGAGGCCTGCGTTCAGTGATGGAAACTGCCATGCTGGATGTAATGTATGAACTCCCATCTGAGCCTGATGCCCGCGAGTGTGTTATCAGTGAGCAGGTTATTATAAATAATGATTATCCGGTAGTCTTGTACGAGAACTCCAAGAAAAAGAAAAGTGCATAAAGCTCAAGTGTCACGTCAACTCTCAACTAACGCATCTTGCTCGCCCTTTGTTGCGCCTGCTGCGTTGCAACTTCATTCATATAGCACCACTATGCTTATAAAGTTACGCCTTGCAGGCACAATAAATTGCGGCGCAATATTGCGCCATTTGATCCTTGACGCAACACCAGTCAATTATGAATGAATCAGACATGGAAAATAAAATTTACCCATTAATGCCGTTGCGGGACATCGTAGTCTTTCCACATATGGTAGCACCTCTGGTGGTTGGACGGCAGAAATCCATAAAGGCACTTGAAAGTGCAATGTCCCAGAAAACAGAGATTTTTCTGGTAACCCAGGAAGATGCCAATGATGATGATCCCAAGCCGGAAACGCTTCATACTGTAGGGACTATTGCAGTTGTTATGCAATTGTTGCGCTTGCCTGATGGCACCATCAAGGCCCTTGTTGAAGGCAAAAGAAGGGGAACGATAGTCTCTTTTCAGCCCCAGCCAAACTTTATGGCTGCTGAAATTGATGAAACTCCTGAAGTTGTTGGCGAAGGCTCAGAGATAATTGCCTATATACGTGAGATACGCGCGACTTTTGAAGAGTACATAAAGACAAATAAGAAAATCCCGAAAGAGGTGTTGAAATCTCTCCGGTCTATAACAGATCCCTCCCGTTTTGTTGATGTCACAGTTTCGCATTTGCCTTTGCAGACTCAGGAGAAACAGGAAATATTAGAGGTTTTTTCCGTCTTGGATCGTTTGCAGATAACCCTGGAATTCATCCAGCGTGAAATTGAGATTGCCAAACTTGAACATAATATCCGCATCAGGGTTAAGAAGAAAATGGAAAAAACCCAGAAGGATTATTATCTCAATGAACAGATGCGGGTAATCCAGAAGGAAATGGGAGGAGAAGAGGAAGATGGCAGCGGTTTTGCAGAACTTGAAAAAGCCATCAAGGAGAAAAAGCTGCCCAAACATGCCTCAAAAAAGGTTTCACAGGAGTTCAAAAAGCTTAAATTGATGCAACCCATGTCAGCTGAAGCAACAGTTGTCAGAAATTATATGGACACCATTCTCAGTCTGCCCTGGTATGAGAGAACGGAGTCGAAAACTGATATCGATGAATCTGAAGCAATTCTTGAGGCTGATCATTACGGCCTGAAAAAACCGAAAGAGAGGATCATTGAGTATCTTGCCGTACAGTCTCAGGTGAAAAAGATAAAGGGGCCGATTCTCTGTCTGGTCGGGCCTCCGGGTGTTGGTAAAACGTCCTTGTGTAAATCAATTGCCCGGTCAATGGATCGAAAATATATTCGGCTCTCATTGGGAGGCATCAGGGATGAGGCCGAGATTAGAGGGCACCGGAGAACTTATATCGGGGCACTGCCCGGCAAGATTATCCAGTCAATGCAAAAAGCCAAGGTGGTCAACCCCTTGTTCTGCCTTGATGAGGTGGATAAGATGAGCATGGATTTTAGGGGCGATCCTGCATCTGCGCTTCTGGAAGTACTCGATCCCGAACAAAATCACTCATTCAATGATCATTATCTTGACCTGGACTATGACCTGTCTGATATCTTTTTTGTCACTACAGCCAACAACCTGCATTCGATTCCTCCTCCACTGCAGGACCGTATGGAGATTATTAAACTGGACGGGTATACAGAAGAGGATAAGCTGAAGATTGCCCAGGGGTTCCTTATGCCGAAACAGCTTGAAGTTAATGGTTTTAAACCGGATGAGATAACTTTTAATGAGAAAAGTATTCAGGAAATTATCCAGCGATATACACGGGAGGCTGGCGTGCGGAATCTTGAACGCAATATTGCCTCTGTTTGCCGCAAAGT
>JAUXHH010000247.1 GCA_030621655.1 Desulfobacterales bacterium | reverse complement strand
TATATCCTATTTTCAGCGTCATCGTCAATCCGGCATGGAAAACCATAGCCGAACCAACTCTTCCTTGGATCTGAGATATATCCAACGGCTCACGGATTCACGAAGATGATAATCATCATGCACAGCCTGTCAAGAAATAGAGATACAACTCAATGGCCCTTATCAACTTTATAGAAAAAACTTTCTGCCGATAAACAGGAACCCGGGAACAAACATTCATGAGAATTATTGCCTTTGGAGATATTCACATGAATCCCGGTGATGTCGAAAGCATCCCGGGTATTCACTCTGCTGACTACATTATAATCACCGGAGATATAACCAATTTCGGCTTCAGGAGCGATGCAGAAAAGGTGATCAATACGCTGATGACTGTAAACGCCAATATCTTAGGTGTTGCGGGCAATCTTGACCAGCCCGATGTTGCCCGTTATCTGGAGGACATTGGACTGAGCCTGCATGGAAAGGGCAGAATAATTGACGGTGTGGGTATTGTTGGTTTGGGAGGCTCCAATTATACCCCTTTTGAAACACCCTTTGAGTTCAGCGAGCAGGGACTTGCCAAACTCCTGGCTAAAGGAATTTCCCAGATTGGCAATACGAAAGACCATATTCTTGTCTCACATACCCCTCCTTTCCAGACAAAAGTAGACAAACTTTTAAATGGTTCATATGTTGGTAGCACTGCGGTGAGAACCTTTATTGAACAACAGCAGCCTCTCCTTTGTTTGAGTGGTCATATCCATGAATCAAGGGGACAGGACTATATCGGCAGAACGCTCGTACTCAATCCGGGCACGATCAGCGATGGAGGTTACATCGAGGTTCTCTATGAAAAAGGCAAGATTGCCGCTTCGCTCAATTCTTTATAAAAAAGATTACGATAAAAATTATGGGAAATGAAATTGATACATTAATAATAGGCGGCGGCCTCTCAGGACTTTCAGTGGCGCATTTTCTCCAGAAATACCAGCCCGGCGCACGTATCAGCATTCTAGAAAAATCTTCTTCACCAGGGGGTGCAATCAGCTCATTTCAGCAGGACGGTTTTCTTGCCGAACGGGGAGCCCATGGTTTTCTTGATAACGTGGAGGCGAGCAGGGAACTCCTTGCTGACACAAGCCTGGACAAAGAGGCCCAGAAGGCACCACTGGATGAGTTTGTCCGTTACGTCTGCTTAAACGGCAGACTGAACCTCATTCCCCAAAGCCCCAAAAAAATCCTTAAATCAAACCTGATTTCACTGCCTGCCAAGCTTCGCGTCTTGGCTGACCTCTGGAAAAAACCGCACCCCGAAGAACAAACTGTTGCCCAATGGGCAGCGCATCGTTTCGGTTCCAGCCTGTTGCCTTTTGTTGATGCAGTTTTGACCGGCACCTATGCAGGCGATTTAAACCGTTTGAGTATTGATGCTGTCTTTCCCGGTATACGCAATCTCGAGCTGAAAAATGGTTCTGTTATCAGGGGGCTGCTGCAGAAAAGAAAGGTCGCCAAAGCAAAAAATCAGGACGCTTCAGCAATGAAACTGCCTGCAATGATCAGCTTTCCCCAGGGCATGGGCAGGCTGCCGGAAGCGCTGGCTGCTGATAAATATCTGGCGTACTCCACAGAAGTTGAAAGTATTCATAAAAATGAAGATGGCTGGGAAGTCAGAACCTCTGAAAACAGCTATCAGGCTAAAAGCCTCGTTCTGGCACTTTCGGTCAATCAAGCCCTGCGGCTGTTAAATAATTCCGAAGGTCTGGCAGGAGAGGCGAGCCCAGTGTCTGCAATACCCGAGGCAAGGATAGTTACCGTAGCCCTTGGATTTACAGAATCGGCCGATATACCCTTTGGCTTTGGCTACCTGGCTCCGGAACAGGAAAAAAGATTTGCCATGGGAGCTCTTTTTTCAACCCATATGTTTCCGGGCCGGGCTCCTGCAGGACATGTGCTGCTTGAGGCTCTCGTCGGCGGCAGAAGGCATCCGGAAAAGCTTGAGCTGTCTGATGATGTTCTGATCCACAAAACTTATGCTGATCTTAAACAACTCATTCACCTTCCTGATCCCCCGGTTTTTTCCAAGGTACTGCGACCTGATCATGGAATCCCCCAGTTGGAAATAGGTTATCCCAAGCTCCTCGCCTGGCGGAACTCTCTTATTGGTATCAACCAGGGTCTTTATGTCTGTGGTTTCGGCTGGGAAGGTATAGGAATTAACGATATGACAAAATCTGCCAGGCAAGTAGCTTCTGCAATCGCTGCCGGAATTACTGCAAAAGATGAGACAGAAGTTAAGGGAGTCTACTTCTAACCCGCGAATCTATTTTTTCAGCTTATCGGCCAGCAAACCCACCTGGCCTCGAATGGAGCCATTACGCGATATTGCTTCAGAAATTACTCTGACTGAATGCAGCACAGTAGAGTGATCCCTGTTAAATGCCTTGCCAATTTCCGCTAATCCCTGCTCAGTATATTTTCTTGCCAAATACATTGAGACCTGTCGAGGGAAAGTAATCATTTTCTTGCGTGACCTGGACTGCATATCTTGAATGCTAACCTTGAATTGACGGGCTATGAAATCTCTTATCAATTCAGCTGACAGTTCCTGGCTGTTGCCGATAATCTCAGCGATAACTTCCTTAGCCATAGCAAGGTCAGGCGCTTTCTTCAGCAGCACTGATTTTGCTTTCAGGCCCACTATTGCACTTTCAAGCTTGCGAATATCCCCTCTGATGCATTGGGCCAGGTATTCCACTAAATCACCGTCAAGTTGCAGGTTGCAGTTTGAAGCCTTACGCTTGATGATCAAGCGACTTGTCTGTAAATCGGGAGCATTGATGGTTGAAATCAATCCGGCAGCCATGCGGGAGCGAAATCCCTCATCAATTTTGGATAGTTTACGGG
>JAUXHH010000039.1 GCA_030621655.1 Desulfobacterales bacterium | reverse complement strand
GGATATTAATTGCAAAATTCCAAAAAAATCAACTGCTCATGTGCCACATTGTGGTAGTGGCCTGTCAGCTGCTTTATTCTTCCAAAGCCTGAACAACTAATTCCTCGGGCAGTTCTTTCTTAGCCTTTACCCCCAGTTGCCGCAGCTCCTCGGTACGCCGAACCAGATTACCTTTGCCCTTTGACAAACGCTTACGGGCTGTCAGGTAAGACTCCTGGGCCTTGCCTAGCTTCTGGCCGACATCATCAAGTGCCTCGACAAACCCCACGAACTTCTCATAGAGATCACCAGCCTTTTTGGCGATGATCAAAGCATTTTTATTCTGATCCTCATAGCGCCAGATGTTGTTGATGATACGCAATGTTGCCAATAACGTTGACGGGCTGACAAGCATGATATTTTTGTCAAATGCTTCATTAAATAATTCCTGCTCAGATTCGATAGCTGCCCAGAACGCGCCTTCTATGGGCATAAACATGATAACAAAATCAAGTGTGCTGATGCCCTCCAGTTCCTCGTACCGTTTAGCGCTTAACGCTTTTACATGGGTTTTTATTGAGATGACATGCTCTTTTAAACGTTTTTCACGTTTCTCGTCTGTATCGGCTGAGCAATATTTTTCATAGGCTGTCAGAGAAACCTTTGAGTCAATAACAATATCCTTGCCTTCCGGCAAATGCACAATAACGTCAGGGTGGCGGCGCTGGCCCTCCTCGCTGGCATACATAGCCTGCACTTCATACTCACGGCCTTTCTGCAGGCCGGATTCCTCCAGGACTCTTTCCAGAATCATCTCACCCCAGGAGCCGCGCGTCTTGCTTTGCCCCTTGAGCGCATTGGTCAGGTTAATCGCATCTTCACTGATTCGTTCATTCAGCGTTTTTAAATGAACGATTTCGGCTAGCAAAGAAACCCTGTCTTTTGACTCCTTGTCGTAGACATCTTCCACTTTTTTCTTGAAGTCTACAAGCTGCTCCCGCATAGGCTTGAGAACACTTTCAATATTATCTTTATTCTGCTCTGTAAATTTCTGGCTCTTATCTTCAAATATCTTATTGGCCACATTCTGGAACTCCATCTTGAGCTGATCCCTGGCTTCCTGCAGCAGGGACAGTTTTTCTTCAGCATTTTTACGTTCATCCTCAAGCCTCGTTTCCAGCTCAGCCATCCTGGTCTGCAGCTGTGTATTTTCCTGCTGCGCCTTATCCAGTTCACCTTCAAGGCCAGGGATCCGTGAACTTTTCTCCTCGGCAATAGCACGACGTTCGGCCTCAGCGGTCAACTTTTCCCTGATTTTCCCTGCCCAAAAAAGCAGGCCGATAACTATTACGGCCAAAACCCCTGCCATTACTGCCAAGATAATCCCTGCATCACTCATGCATTGCTCCTCTCTATCGAGTTTAATTCAGGGTAAGTCCTCGCTTGACACCCTGCCTGAAAACAACTTAAATAGTTTTTCTATGAAATTTCAAAAGGAAAAGGTGATTTTAACCGGTTATCGGGCAACAGGCAAAACTTCTATTGGAAAAATCCTGGCTGACCTGCTTGGCTTTGATTTTATCGATACGGACCTCGCCATTGAAAAAAGTCAGGGAGAGTCCATAGCTGAAATGGTTGGCAGAGGCGGCTGGGACATGTTCCGCAGGAAAGAGGAAGATATACTCCTTGAACTGGCCCGACGCAACAATATAGTTATTGCAACCGGCGGTGGATCTGTCATGCATGAAAATGCCTGGAAAAAATTGCGCGAAAATGCGCTTTCCGTCTGGTTGACTGTTGATATAAAAACAATCTGCCAGCGTTTGGCAGCAGACAGCAATATTGATGATCAAAGGCCGCCTCTGACGGAAATGGGGACAATGGATGAGATTTCCATGGTGCTTGATGAGCGGCAGCCACTGTATAAAAAAAGTTCCGACCTCACTATTAATACGGAAGGGAAGACTCCGGAAGAAGTTGCTGAGGTTATTTCAGCTGAGTTTAAGAAAGGAAATTGATCATGGCAGGAAACACCTTTGGCAAAGCATTTAGGGTTACCACCTGGGGCGAATCTCACGGGCCTGCGTTGGGGGCTGTTATTGACGGCTGCCCCCCAGGCATCGAGCTTGACTTCTCTGACATTCAGAAAGACCTGGAAAAGAGAAGGCCCGGTAAAGGGGGCGGTGAAAGCCCAAGAAAGGAACCCGATCAGGTGGAGATCCTGTCTGGAACTTTTGAAGGACTTACCACCGGCACTCCCATCTCTCTGATCATCTATAACAAGGATGCCCAGAGCAAAGCATATGATCACCTGCAGAACATCTTCAGGCCGGGGCACGGTGATCTTACATACCTGAAAAAATATGGCTTAAGAGATCATCGGGGTGGTGGCAGGGCTTCTGCACGGGAAACTGTTGCCAGGGTGGCGGCAGGTGGTGTTGCCAGAAAAATCCTGGCAGAAAATGATATTTCCGTAATCGCATACACTGTTGCCATGGGTGAGGTGTCCACTTCGAAGCGGGAGATGGGGGATATCTCAAACAACAGGCTCTGCTGTCCTGATCTCGATGCAGCAGAACGAATGGAAGAACTCATTGAGAGCGTCAGAAAAAGGGGAGATTCTCTCGGGGGCATTGTTGAAATAAAGGCCACAGGATGCCCGGCCGGTCTTGGTGAACCGGTCTTTGATAAGCTTGACGGCGCCCTGGCCCAGGCACTTATGTCCATCGGTGCCGTTAAGGGAGTGGAGATCGGTGCCGGATTTGAAGCGGCAGGACTTCTCGGCTCGGAAAACAATGATGCTTTGACACCTCAAGGATACAGAACCAATAATGCTGGAGGCATATTGGCCGGCATTGCAAACGGCGACGATATTATTGCCAGGGTTGCGGTCAAGCCCATCCCCTCTATCAGTCTGGAGCAGGACACCCTGAACCTGGACAACGAACCCGTCAAAATCAAGGTGAGCGGGCGGCATGACATCTCGGCTATTCCACGTATTGTGCCGGTATGCGAGGCAATGGTCTGCCTGACCCTGGCAGATCACCTTCTGCGCCAGAAAGCTATTGAGAATTGATAAACCGCCTGCGGAACAACCTATGGCACTAACTAAAAGAATCTCCATTTCCAATATTCAGAAGACCAGGCAGCAATGACTAAAAAAAGTTCCAGCCAAAATATAAAAAACATCTGGATGTTGACCCGGGAATATAATTCCATTGCCGGCGCAGGAGGCGTCAAGGATGTCAGCCGCCAGCTTGCCGAAGCCCTTGCCAGGCAAAAGAAATCCGTCACAGTCATGCTGCCCTGCTACGGCTTTATGGACCCTGAAAAACTCGGATTCAGCAAGGAGCCCCTCTCTTTCGAAGTGGACATGAATTACACTGCTGAAGACCGGCGTGAACTTGTTACTCTGTGGAAACGAAAGCATCAGGGGGTTGCAATCTATCTGGTCGATGCAGACCGCTATCGAGAGAAACGATCCATCTACACATACACTTCAGAAGATGAAGCCGGCAACCCTAATCAGGTTCAGGGAAGTGGACATTTTGACTACTTTGCCATGAATGTCCTTCTGCAAAAGGCAACTTTAGACCTGATGATCATCCTCAATGAAAAGCCTGACATCATCCACTGCCAGGATGGGCATACGGCAATCCTTCCTGCCCTGCTGCGGGAAGGTATCGGCTATCGTCATTATTTTAGAAAGACCGGTGCCATTGTAACAATCCATAATGCAGGGCATGGTCACCACCAGGAGGTGGGAGATCTTCCTTTTGCCCATGCCCTCTGCGGTTTGCCCTATAACCTGGTCCACAACAATCTGCTCAACAATTCTTTCGATCCTTTTCTGGCTGCTTCCACCTTCGCGGTGATCAACACGGTCAGTGAAAATTATGCCAGGGAACTAAGAGAAACAGATGATGATGTCATGACCGGCTGGCTGGGACACCGCCTCATTGCCAGGGGGGTACGTCTCGAAGGTATAACCAATGGCTTTAATCCTGCTGATTATGATACAACCAAACCAAAACAGCTCGGACTTCAGGCCCCTTATAATCCGGCAAAAAGAGATCTGGCAGGGAAAAAAATTTGCCGGCGGAAATTAATACAAATTCTTACAAAGAAGAGAAGAAAAGGCATAAATCGTTACGGAACTCTTGATAATAATCCTGAGCAGCCGCTTTTCACACTCATAGGGCGGCTGATGGCTCAAAAAGGTTTAGATATATTAATAGCAGCCCTTGATGCACTATTGCAGGCAGATAAAAAATTTCAGGTACTTATCCTTGGTAGCGGCACAAAGGATTTAGAACAAAGACTGATCAGGCTGGCACGGAAAAAAGAAAATAAAGGCCGAATATGCCTGTTAATAGGGTACGACTCACTCCTTGCCAACCAGATCTATGCGGCCGGTGATTTTTTTCTCATCCCTTCCCGATACGAACCTTGCGGTCTAACCGACTATATTGCCCAGCTGGCAGGCAACCTGCCTGTTGTACATCACGTGGGAGGGCTGGTTAAGGTAGAAGACGGAGTTAGCGGGTTTGCTTTTATAGACTATTCCCCCGGTGCACTCATGACTGCAATGATAAGGGCAATGAGGGTTTTCAGGGATACACCAGAAAAAATTGTCGACATGCAGGAAACTGCCGCCAAACGCATACGTGAAAAATATTCCTGGGATAAAATTGTTCATCGTTACCTTGATCTGTACGGCAAGGCACTGGACATGGTTAATCAAAAGAAGTAAATGCCATTATATTGAACAGATATTGTACATATTCATTCATTGAGAAAAAAATTGTTCGTATCAACATATAAAATGAGTCTAAGGAGGCTTCAACATGACAATTAAAGTAGGCATCAACGGTTTTGGCAGAATCGGCAGAAGCATATTCCGGGCCTCTGGCATGGATGAGACATTTGCCGATATTGAAATTGTCGGTATTAATGACCTTACTGACAATAAAACCCTGGCCCACCTGCTCAAGTATGATTCTGTCATGGGCGTATATGACAAGCAGGTGGAGGCTGATGAGCGCGGTATTATTGTTGCCGGCCGCCATATCGAAATTTTCAACCACAGGGAACCCTCCGATATTCCATGGTCTGACCTGGGAGTAGAATATGTAATTGAATCCACCGGACGCTTCACTGATAAGGATAAGGCCCAGGCCCACATTGAAGCGGGTGCAAAAAAAGTCGTTATCTCTGCACCGGCAAAAGGAGATATAAAAACCATCGTTATGGGGGTCAATGAGGACGAATATGACCCGACAGAACACCATGTGGTTTCCAATGCTTCCTGCACGACAAACTGTCTGGCTCCCATGGTCCGGGTTATTCTCGACCGCTTCGGCATCAAGCATGGCCTGATGAACACCATCCATGCCTACACCAATGACCAGAGGATACTTGATTTTCCACATACCGACCTGCGGCGCGCCAGGGCGGCAGCGCTTTCGATGATCCCGACCAAAACAGGAGCTGCCGCCGCTTTATCACTTGTTATTCCCGAGATGAAAGGAAAATTTGACGGCCTGTCAGTACGCGTTCCAACCCCGAACGTTTCATTGGTTGACGCAGTCATGGAGGTGGAAAAGGAAACCACAGTGCCTGAAATTAACCAGGCATTGAAAGAAGAAGCCAACCGCTACCTTGGCTATTCGGAAGAACCGCTGGTATCCATTGATTACCAGGGTAATCCCCACTCTTCTGTTATCGACGCAGACTCCACCAAGGTGATCGACAAAACGCTGGTCAAGGTTTTGGCCTGGTATGATAACGAATGGGGGTATTCGAACCGGGTACTCGACCTTATTCTGCATATGGAAGCAACCAAACCGATTTAAGACGGAAAGTTTTTTACTTATGGCACCGCAAGACCAGACAGCTATAGATCCACTTGCCATCGAATCCGATGCGCTCAAGGCAAACCTTCTGGAAACTGCTACTGATGAAGTGACTATTGATCCTTCTCTGGCGGTCCTGGAAAAGATTGTCGAAAATTATAAGGGTATCAGTAAAAACCTGCATAACCTTCTCTATGAAGTGTGCCACCCTTACCGCAATTGGAAAATGCTGGTTCCCCGGCTACGCGCTTTTGTCCTCAAAAATATCAGCCATTATTTCAAACACGAAAAAGGCCCTGAAGCCTTTGACCGCTTCATGGTAATTTTTTCCCAGGCACTCAGTGATTCGAAGAAAAACAATACGCTGTTATCCCAGACCATTGAAAGCATGCTTGCCTATACAGACAAGCTGGTCAGCCTGGTAAACCAGGAAGCCCTGGTCCGCTATGAAATTGTCCTGGCAAAATTTTTCACGCGTCTGAGCAACCTCGACGATGAGGCCTTCATATTCATGGTGCAGGGTCAGCACCCAATGAAGAGAATTGCCCAGCATCTCCTGAAGCTTGAAAAGGGGGAAACCGCCTATGATTTCAAGCCGCTGGCAGAGTTAATGAAACGTATCTTCACCATGAATTATGAGTACTGGCTGAGCGAGAAAGACCCGCTTGCCTGGTTTACTGAAGAATGCGGTGATATCTGCAAAGGCTGGCAGGCCGGAATGTTTTTCAATGCCATATCCCATAACCAACTGGAAAAACACCTTAATTCTTTAAACGCTGTTGACATTGATGCTGACCCCCGTCAGGGCTTAAGTACTATTTTAGAGCTGCCCTCACATATGGATATCGTGCGGCTTTATAAAGAGGCCCCGGAAAAGCTCAAGGCCGAACAGCAATCTGCCATGGATGCTCTTGATCAGGCAGAACAACTTGACCGGTTCAGTGAAAACCGCAAGCTTATATTCCTGTTTCATATCATGGAAACCTCGGGGCTCGCCCTGATCCATGAAGAAACTATTCGGGAGATAAACCGCAGCCTGGTCCAGCTTATCAGGCGCCAGACATTTGAGGAGATCGAAAGCTTCCTGCTCACCACCTTTCAACTCCTGAATGCAAATGTCCGCAAATATCCGCACACCTCCCTGCAGTGTATCCAGGTGCTCGGGACCGAGGTCTTCAAAAGGGGAAACAGCAGGCTGGTAGAGGCCTTTTTATGGGAGTCGGTGCGGTTTGGATTTCAATATGCCAATGTAACCGGGGTAGATGAGGACTGGCAGCCAATAACCAATCCGGCACACCTTGCCAATATCAGAGTATGGATCAACCTGATCATGCAGGAGCCTAAATGGTGCTCCACCATCTTTTCGGCTCTTATCATTAATCTCAAGCTTTCAGGGACATGCGTCAAGGATACGGACCTGTTTCAACGCGACATATCGCAGCTTCTCAACCACCCAATCGAACCGGTCTATAACCTTTTCAAGCAGTTTGCCAAGCTGATGCCTGTCTTTTTCAATGAAATAGGGGCGGAAGGTTACCTGCGCGATGTCTCCACAGAAATCGATGAAATCCACAGACGCAAAGATGCTCTCATCCACTTCTTGCGCAAACAAAGTCATGTGGAAAGCAGCAACCTGATTGTTAATTTTATTGAGGCTATCTTTAATTTCTGGAAAACAAAGGACAAAAATGTCCTTACCCCGTTTCTCCCTGAAGAAGTGCTCTCAGAGGTTAAGAAAAAGGGAATATTCATCGATGATATGCATAAACTCTTGCAGAGGGTCTTCGAACTGCCGGGTATGGAAGAGATTCTCGACCTGCAGGAATGGCAGGATAAGGCACGGGCCAGATACCTGGAAAAGCAAAGTGATATTGCCGAGACGGAAAAGACCCGTTTTGACCAGTTGGTGCGGATGTACAAGCTGCTCTTCAACAAGTACAATCTCGGCTTCCAGGAAATGCGCCATCAGCTCAAACAGGCAATTAACAGCGGTTTCCCTGAAATGGAGCAGCTGCTGGCAGACCTGGAGATCTGCGACACCTACCAGTGCCTTGATGCCCTGCTGACCCATCTTGAGGGGCTTAAGGAAATAATCTTAAGCGATGAAAAGTTTGAGGCCAAGGAGGATATTTACTATAAACGCCACATCGCCGTTGACATACCATCGGTTTACGGCCGTTACCGTGAGAGAAAATTTGATGCGCTCGGGCTTACCTTCCGCCTGGAAAACCTGGCCAACATCTATTTGGAAAGACTTCCTGAAACAGTCAACCTGTCATTTATCACCCGGGCAACATTTATCCGGATCATCAAATGTCTGAACCTTTATCTGCGGGCTCTGAAAATAGATGGCATCACAAGCCGCAGACTGGAAACCTATCTGGGGCTTCTTTCCAGTTCACTCGGCATCAAACGATTCTCCTATACCCAGTACCTGGATATATTCAGGGGGCTGTCCGACGGTGTCAAGGATGTGATCTATGCCCACTACACCAATATCCACCAGAACAATCTCTCCATCATCATTCCGCAGATCGGAGAGACTAACCTGTTAACCAAATATCGCAAACTCTGGGATGAAGAGGATACCGGCGGTTCTATTCTCAGGTTGTCTGAATCCTTTTTCAGAAACCTTATAGCAGGCACCTTTGGACTTCAGCACCTGGATAATTTTATAACCAGGATCATGCAGACCCTGGAAAGCCAGAAAGAGCTACTGGACCAGGAAAACCTTGACCTTCTGATGACCTATAATCCTGAAAATGTTATCAGTTTCCTGCAAAACAGCAATCCACAAACCAGAAACCTTATCCATCTGGGCAACAAGGGCTTCAACCTGACGCAGCTCACAAACGACAATAAACCGGTGCCGCCCGGCTTCATCATTACCACGGAAATTTTTCGCTGCTGGCCGGTGGTCAATAAATTCAACAAGGCCCGCGATGAATTCATGCGGCAGGTGCGCCAGTCTTTGTCGGAATTGGAAACGCTCACAGGCAAGCAATACGGCTACCCACAGAATCCACTCCTGCTTTCAGTACGCAGCGGTGCATCAATTTCCATGCCTGGCATGATGGCCACCATCCATAACGTTGGCCTGAACCAGGACATAGTTGAGGAGTTTGCCATGGCCTCTGGAAAAGAGTATTTGGCCTGGGACAACTACAGGCGGTTTCTGCAGTCCTGGAGCATGGCAGAGGGCATAAAGCGTGAACAGTTCCAAGCACTTATGAACGGTGCCAAGACTCGTCACAACGTCAAAGTAAAAAAAGACTTTACGCCGGCCCAGATGAAGGAATTGGCCCTGGAATACCAAAAAACTGTACGCTCTGTAGGCATCGGTATCCCTGATGATCCGTGGTTGCAGTTGACAGAGGCCATTGAAATTGTGCTGAACTCCTGGAACGCCACCAAGACCAAGGAATACCGCTCCCTGATGGATGCATCTGACTCATGGGGCACAGCAGTTATCATCCAAAGCATGGTTTTCGGCAACCTGAATCAGGAGGCTGGAAGCGGTGTGGTTTTTACAGCCCACCCCTATAGAAAGGTGAGCAGGGTTGCGCTCTGGGGCGATTATGCCATAGGCGATCAGGGTGAAGATATTGTCAGCGGCCTGGTTACCACTTATCCCGTCTCTGTTGAACAGGCTGAAATTGACGGCCGCTCCAAAGAGAATACCCTGGAGAAGCGTTTCCCGGAAATATATCAGGCTCTGCTCGATCTCTCCCGCGAACTGGTATATGAAAATCGCTGGAATCCCCAGGAGATTGAATTTACCTTTGAAAGCTCGGATGCCAAGGATTTCTATATCCTGCAGACTCGGGATATGATTACCATCAAAAAGAAGGAAAACCTCTTTGTCTTTGAAAATCCCGAGAAACTTGAACCCTATTTTCTTGGCAAAGGTATTGGGGTCAGCGGCAGCGCCCTGTCCGGTCGTGCTGTTTTTACCCATGAAAATATTGAACAAATGCACCGGGAAGATCCCCAGAGCACCCTCATCCTGATCCGCCAGGACACAGTACCTGAGGACATCAAAGAAATTGCCCAGGCCCAGGGGCTGCTTACCGCGCGCGGGGGCCAGACATCCCATGCTGCAGTGGTCGCCACCCAACTCGAAAAAACCTGCATCGTCGGCTGCAAAGACTTACGGGTGTATGAGAGTGAGCAGCGCTGTGAAATCAATGGACATGATATTCGCTTCGGAGAGGAAGTCAGTATTGACGGCAGGAAAGGACTTTTCCTCAAAGGGCGTCATGCTATACGCGAAGAAGTCCACATTTTACCTATTTAAACGAGACGAGATTGCTGCATATTCTGCGTTATCAGCCACTCCGCGTAGGTAAACTACAGCGAAGTGACTTCTGCCTTGAATCTACAGCAGGTAAGCGACCAAAGGGAGACTCCGATCTCGTCTCGTTCATTATCTGATGTTTTAAATAACAAATAAAATTAACTGACTTTGGGCGTCCCTTCATAGAAATGTCAAAAATAAAAGCCATCATCTTCGATCTCGACGGCACTTTGATAGATTCGGTCACTGATCTGGCAAACAGTGTCAACTTTACCCTGGCAGAGATCGGCCTGCCCGGACATACCACAGAAGAAATCAGAAACTATGTCGGGGACGGGGTCCAGAAACTCATCAAACGGTCTCTCGGACAGACCCATTTGAATAAATTCGATGATGCCTTTGCCATCTTCATGGACCATTATGGCCGGCATTGCACTGACAACACCGTCCTCTATCCAGAAATTGCAGAAACCCTACCACAACTGGTACAGAATTATTTGCTGGCGGTCTTAACCAACAAAAGCTTGAAATTTTCGCACAAAATTCTGCAATCCCTGGAAGTGGGAACTTACTTCAAGCAAGTGTTGGGTGGCGACAGCTTTTCTACTAAAAAACCCAACCCCGAAGGAATTTTCTATCTGGCTGATAAATGGTCTATTGACCCTGTCAGTGAAATGGTCATGGTGGGCGATCATGCCACCGATATTGAAGTGGGCCGGAGGGCTGGATGTAAAACAGTATTTATTGAGGGCGGTATAGGTGAAAAACGTGGCCTGATTCCTGATCTGGTTATACACTCAATAACCGAACTGCCGGATTTGCTAAGAAATTTATAGGTGAATT
>JAUXHH010000045.1 GCA_030621655.1 Desulfobacterales bacterium | reverse complement strand
AAGGCACAGGGCATAGGGCGCAAGAGATTAGTTTGATGACAGGGGACGTAAGAAAAAAAGCTCAAGGTTGTCTGTCAATCATCGTTCGTTTTGGTGAACGATAATCGTCGTTTTATTTGTTGGTTAACGATACGAACCAACGATTGACACGTTAAACGACAAAAGGGAAAGGATAATAAAATCTGATACTGGTGACTGGTCACTAGATAGTGGCAACAATTTGGAAGGCAACATTATGAATTAATTAGCTTTTAAAACCCTTGAACCCTTGAACCCTCGATACCTTGACTCCTGTTTTCTAATCATTCATGCAGCTTACCCTCTGCCAGTGTAAGGCAACGGTTCATTTCATTGGCAAGCTCGAGATTGTGGGTTACCATGACTGCTGACAGGGAATATTCTGCACTCATTTCCTGTATAAGCTGGAACACCTTGTAACCGGTCTTGGTGTCAAGGTTTCCGGTCGGTTCATCAGCCAACAGCAGTAAAGGTTTCATGATAATAGCCCGGGCCAAAGCGACCCGCTGCTGCTCCCCACCTGAAAGCTCCCCGACCTTATGCTGTATACGGTCGGATAATTTAACTTTTTCCAGAATTGCAGCAGCATCTTCTGCCATTTTAGTTTTTTCCTGTCCCCCGATCAGTCCCGGCATCATAACATTTTCCAGGGCTGTAAATTCAGGGAGAAGGTGATGGAATTGAAAAACAAAACCCACCGTTCTGTTGCGGTAGGCAGACAGTTCAATATCATTTTTATTGAGAACTTCCTCTCCTCCATAAAGAAGTGTGCCTGTTGTTGGCCGGTCAAGGGTACCTAGGATGTGGAGCAGGGTGGTTTTCCCGGTGCCGGAAGCACCTACAATGGCAATCATCTCTCCCCGGTCAAGGTGTAGATCTAAACCATTCAGGACGTTAATCCTATGGCCGACTTCTTCGTAGTATTTTTCTATACCAATGGCCTGAAAGGTGCTTGATCCTGCTGTTGTTTGTTGTTTGTTTTTTTCCTGCATAAGAAACTCTGCTGCCTAACTCAATACTGCGCAGCAGCATAATCCTTTTGGTAATCTTTTATCTTTTACCCTTGAAACCTTGACCCCTTGATACCTTTCTTTTATTCATAACGCAATGCTACCGCAGGGTCTATTTTTGATGCCTGCCAGGAAGGGTATATAGTTGCCAGCAGAGTGATGAGGGCCGCTGAAATTGCGACCAGAGTTACATCCATCGGCAGTACTTTAATAGGCAAAGTAGTTATGGGATAAACATCACTCGGCAGCTTGATAAATTGATACTTGGAAAGTATTTTGCAGATTACGAGGCCTCCAATCACGCCGGTAACCGTTCCCGTGAGTCCAATGATCAACCCTTCGTAAACAAAGATTCGCATAATGCCTCTGGAGGTGGCACCCATTGATTTGAGAATGGCAATGTCCTTGCCTTTACTCATTACCAGCATGATCAGGGTGCTGATAATATTAAAGGCGGCCACTAAGACGATGAGGGCCAGAATGATGAACATGGCAGTTTTTTCAAGCTTAAGGGCTGAAAAAAGGTTTTTATTCATTGAGATCCAGTCCTTTACAATGTATCCAAAGCCAAGTTTTTCCTCCAGTTCTGACGCAATGGCAGAGGCCTTGTAGATATCATCAACCTTCAATTCGAGTCCGTGGACATTGTTGCCCAATTCAAGAAAATCCTGGGCCGTGGTTAAAGAGATATAGGCCAGTGAAGAGTCGTATTCATACATGCCGGTATCAAAGATTCCAACCACCCGGCAGGTTTTTATCTTGGGAATTACGCCCATTGGAGTAAGTGGGCCGGAAGGTGAAAAGAGGCGGACTTTATAGCCAATATCGACGTGTAAATTCCGGGCAAGCTCCTTGCCGAGAATAATACCAGGCAAAACCCGTGATGGTGATGTATCTGTCTTCGAGTCGCTTGCAGACGGGGTACCTTCATTGAGAGCAATTATACTGCCTCTGATCAGTTGGCTGTTGAGGCTGAGCACATCATTGGCCGTATTCGGATCGATACCACGGACAATCGCCCCGGAACTGGCATCAGGAACAGACAGCATAGTCTGGGAATAAGTGTATGGAGTGGCTGCCAGGACACCTTTTTCCTGGAGAATTACTTTGCTTAGATCTTTATAATCGGTAATTCCATTTCCCAGTCTTTGCACAACAATATGGGAATTAATACCGAGGATTTTTTCGCGCAGGCTGTCAGTAAAGCCTGTCATTACTGCCAGAACTACTATAAGGGCCATAACACCGACTGCCACTCCGGCCACGGAAATTATTGAGATAAGGGAAATGAATCCCTGTCGCCTTTTGGCTTTCAGATATCTCAGGCTTATGAACCACTCGTATCCCATGTAATAGTGCCTAAAGTGAACTAATGTTTAAAGTTGATAAAGCTGTATATGGCTGCGAACCGTCAGTACTAATGTCATTTGAAGTGATGAAGTACTGGAGTGTTAAAAAAAACCATCACCTCATTAACTCCATAATTTCACTACCAATGTAATTCATCCGTCACCTTTGAAACCTTGGAACCTCGAAACCTTTATTTCTCCGCCTTAAGGTGCGGGAAAATGATAACATCACGTATTGAGGGGGAATCAGTCAGGAGCATGACCAGCCTGTCAATGCCGATACCCTCTCCTGCTGCTGCCGGCAGACCATATTCGAGCGCCCTGATATAATCTTCATCAAGGACAGGGTGAATTTCCTCGTCATCCCCCCGCTCAGCGATCTGTGTTTCAAAACGTTTTTTCTGATCCACAGGATCGTTTAATTCACTGAAGGCGTTGGCGATTTCCCGTCCGGTAATAAAAAGTTCGAATCGGTCTGTCACCTGCGGGTTCTGTTCATTCCTGCGGGCCAGAGGTGAGACCTCTGTCGGATATGCGATGACGAAGGTCGGGTTGATAAGTTTTTCTTCAACCAGCAGTTCGAATAATTCCATCTTGGCTTTGCCCGGTCCGGCCTGCGGTTCAAGTCCAATTCCCTTCTCTTTTGCCAGATTCAGAAGAGCTTCAGCATCATCCAGGATGGACGGCTCAATCCTGCCTACTTCAATAAGGGCTTCGTCAATGGTATATCGTTTCCAGGGGGGAGAAAGGTCAACGACCTGGCCTTGATAGGTAACTTCCATGGAACCGTTTACTTCCTCTGTCAGCCAGGAAAGCATTTCCTCCGTCAAGTCCATGAGGTCATTGTAAGTCGCATATGCCTGGTAGAATTCAAGCATGGTAAATTCGGGATTATGCCTGGTGGAAAGACCTTCGTTACGAAAGCTCCGGTTGATTTCAAAAACCTTTTCAAAACCACCGACCAAAAGCCTTTTCAGGTATAATTCAGGGGCAATGCGCAGGTACAGGTCCATATCCAGGGCTTTATGATGCGTTTTGAAAGGCTTTGCGGTGGCTCCACCCGGTACAGCCTGCATCATCGGGGTCTCTACTTCCAGATAACCCCTGTTGGAGAGAAATTCCCGCAGCAGACGGATAATTTCAATTCTTTTGCGAAAGGTTTCCCGGACCTCAGGGTTGACGATGAGATCAACATAACGCTGCCGGTAGCGCATCTCGACATCGGTTAAACCATGCCATTTTTCGGGCAGAGGACGTAGTGATTTTGTGATCAGTTTGGTGGTATCTGCCTGGATAGTCAGTTCGCCGGTTTTGGTTTTAAAGAGTTTTCCCTTGAATCCGACAATATCGCCAATATCCCATTTCTTAAATTGACTATAGCTTTCTTCTCCGACAACCTCTTTTTTTACGTAAATCTGAATTCTGCCGGAGTCGTCCTGGATATGGAGAAAGGAGGCCTTGCCAAATTTTCTTAAAGCCATGATTCTGCCGGCAACTTGAAAATTTGCCCTGATATTGGGACCATTTTCTAAGTCGGAGGCGACTTCTTTTGCACTGGCTGATGACAAAACCTCAGCAACATGATGGGTCGGTTTAAAATCATTTGCATAGAGCGGTACGTTTAATTCTGCCAGTTCATCAGCTTTTTTTCTTCGCTGGACAAGGAGTTGGTTTAATTGATCCATTGTGTACTTTTGTTTCCTGTTATTTTTTATTTAATCCTGAATCTGTGAGCCATGAAAAAAACATTCAACTGACTCCAGGAGCAATTGGCGGTTTTTACAGCAGATATTTTGTTCGTAATGTTGTGGATACCTCTTTTGTTAACTGCAGGACCCTTTTTGCAAGTTGGGGAGATAAAGACCCGGTGCCGCAGCTTGGGGTAATAATTGTCTGCTTCAATAATGAACCGATATTCCAATCGCCCCCTGAAAGTAAATCTGCCTGTTCCTCCCAACGGGTTACGAGTGAATCGCAGGTTTCCTGTTGAATATGTTCAGGGTCTGATGTTGGGATAATTCCCCAGGCAATAAGAGACCCCCGTTCAAGAAAAGCATGTATCAGCTTTTTACAGGTAATGAATTTATCAAAGAAAGAGTAGGCGTCAAAACTGAGAATATCAATTTCAGAGTTCAGCAGAATATTCCAATCGGTATTGGCACAGACATGAACTCCTGCCATTCCACCACTTTTGTGGATTGCCTCAATCACTTCTGCCAAATCCTGGGCAATGTCATCAAGAGATATGCTGATAAATGAAGAAGAGCCCAAACCTGCCAGAGCCGGTTCGTCAATAAACAGGAGAACCGGCACATCATATGCTTCTTTCATGTATGTGACCTGCCATGCTGCTTTCATGGCAATACCTTTCACTACGATATCTCTGAAGTCAGGGTTGTAGTATCCCAGTTTCTTATCTGCATCTGAAATACCCGTAAGCATGGTAAAGGGTCCGGTTATCTGGCCTTTAACAGCAGTCAGGTTAGTAATTTTTTTTGCCTGCTTCACAAGCAGGTAAAGCCCGGCCGCACGATCATCGCTGGTTTGAAATCTCGAAGCGAGAAGTGTATCGGAGTTTTCGGAAACGCTGAGGTACTCTTCGTAAAATGAAAGCTGTTCATCTGGAAAGCTGTCAAAATTTACATCAAAATAGGTGCGTTCTTCAGTCTCGATTATTCCTGGCAAACCTTCAATAAATTGATTGAGCATTCTTTCTTTTGGAAGAGCCGGAACCTGAGGCCAGAGGGGGATTTCAGGAGTGTATTCCAGTATCCAGTCCATGGCTTGCTGATGGTTTGCAGCCGGAAGACTGCCAATGAGAGTCGGAAGTCCGTCTGCTGTGAATTTTTTTGAGTCTGCTGTCATGTTGTTAGCTGTCGGGAATGCTGTTTCTGTTTGAATGGGCGCCATCATGCCCGTCTGTTCCGGAAAAATGTCGCCTCTGAATCAGGACCTACCTAGCAATATTAGCTGTTTCTGTCAATATATTATACATGAACAGGGTTGAAGAAAACCCAGGAGGCAGGGTGTCATTTTATGGATTACTGAATTGTTCTTTTCAGCAGCGCGACGCTTTCCATGTGATGGGTCTGGGGAAACATATCTACCGGGACCAGGTATGACAATGTATACCCTTGGGGACATAAAATGGCCAGGTCACGCGCCAGTGTTGCAGGATTGCAGGATATATAGATGATCTGCTCAGCCCCTAGATCGGGGAGCATGGAAACAATAGCAGCAGCACCCTGCCTTGGTGGGTCAAGGATAACTGTATTAAACGTTTCATCGGCAGCTATGAGTGATCTGACACCGGCCTCCACCTGCACTTTCTCAAAATGACAGTTATGGACGCCGTTAAGCATGACATTTCGCTTTCCGCTTCTGATAGCGGCGTTTTGGCTGTCAATTCCAACAACTTTTCCGGCAATTTGCGCGACCGGCAGGGAAAAGTTTCCATAGCCGCAATAGAGATCCAATACCCTGTTATGAGGGCCACCTTTGACCATTTCCAGAACAAGGCTGATCAAATTTTTATTTTGCCCGAGGTTTACCTGGCAAAAACCGCCAGCCTCCCAAGTGAGTTTTAAATCTGCCTGTAATTTCCCCATAGAAAGAGTTTGGGATAAATGGGGGGGCTTGGATACGAATGACTGACTTAGAGGATCATATAACCCGTAGCCCTCAACCTGCATAAGGATTGTGGAGAGCCCGGTTGTATCATTGACTAAGTCTGTAGCCAGAAAAGAGTCTCTCGGTCTGGGTTTACGTCTGAAGTGCAAAAGCATCAAAGTATCGTTGCTGCCCGGATTAAAAAGTAATTCAAAAGCATTGCATTGTTTGACAAGTCCTGTAAAGGAGTCATTGGATTGGAGTTGTTGCAGAACTGTATTTAAAGTGTCCCCGGCAAGCAGACATTTTGAAACAGCTTGCAGAACATGAGACCCGGTGCGGAAAAAACCGTATTGCCCTTCCTCATCAACCTGTAAACGTATGCGCTGCCGGTATCCGAATTCCTCCGAAGAGGCAAGGGCAGAGTGCATGGATATTTTATGGTCGGAAAAAATATCCCCTGCAGCCCGTTGTAAACTCTCAGCCAGAATTTCTTTTTTCAAGAGAAGTTGGGCATTGTACGTGGCATGCTGCAGGTCGCAGCCTCCGCAGTGACCGTATAGGGGACATGGAGGATTAATGCGGTCTGGAGATGGCGTCAAAATTTCATGGAGCGTGGCGGAAATAAAATCTTTCTTGCGGTTCCTCTCTCGGACCACCACTCTTTCGCCCGGAAGTACATAGCGCACCAGGACAACCATTCCCCCAGCCAGTCTACCAAGGCCAAGGCCGCCAGGCGCAAGTTTTTCTATTAACACAGTATGCAGAGTTTTTGAGCTCATGGGTAAAATGAGTTTTCAAAAGTTGAAAAATATTCAGGGTAATAACTATGTAATCGCATTTTACCTGCAAGCAGGCATAATATTTATTGAGTAAATACGGAGGTCAATGTATACCTTTTTGAGAAAAATTAACAATAGTCTCTCAAGAGAAGGTGATACTCAAGGTGAAGACAAAAGGAAAACCTGTAAAAGTCCTGGTTGTTGATGACGACAGGTCACATCGTTTTATGTTGAGTTCAATGTTCAGCGAATGGGGCTGGAATGTTGAAGAGGCTGATGACGGGATAACGGCTGTGGCAGCTGTAGAAGAGCACCCTTATGATGCCATACTGATGGATGTCCGTATGGCGAAAATGGACGGCATGGAGGCTTTAAAGAGGATTCATGCCTTTAACCCTGCCATCCCGGTTGTCATAATGACTGCCTATTCTTCGGTGGATTCAGCGGTGGAGGCCATCAAAATAGGAGCCCATGACTATCTTACCAAGCCACTTGATTTTGATCGATTGCGTCTTACCATGGCGCGGGCCCTTGATCATAAGCAGGTGGTGGAGGAAAAAGAAGAGGCAAAGTCCCGGAAAAGAGATGCAATAGACACTGCAGGAATCATCGGAAAATCCCAAAGGATGCTTGATCTGTTGAAAATGGTTTCTTTTGTGGCCCCCACCGAGGCAACAGTCCTTATTACCGGTGACTCGGGGACAGGAAAGGAGTTGATTGCTTCAGCTTTGCATCATAACAGTGCACGAAAAAATGGCCCCTTTGTAAAGGTTAATTGTGCCGCCCTGGTAGAAAACCTGCTTGAATCAGAATTGTTCGGGCATGAAAAAGGCGCCTTTACAGGTGCTGACCGGCGCAAGGATGGTAAATTTGTCCAGGCAGACCATGGTACGCTTTTTCTTGATGAGATAGGGGACACATCTCCGGCTATGCAGGTGAAACTTCTCAGGGTGTTGCAGGAACATGAACTGCAGCGGGTTGGTGGTAATGATTTGGTTGCGGTCGATGTCAGGCTGCTGGCTGCAACAAATCTGATTCTGGAGGATGAGGTAAAAGCGGGACGTTTTCGTGAAGACCTTTATTATCGCCTGAACGTTGTCTCGCTGCATGTTCCGACGCTCAAAGAACGGCAGGAGGATATCCCCCTTTTGGCTGAACATTTCCTGCAGGAGTATGCAGAGAAAAACAATCGCAAGGTCTCAGGCATAACTCCGGGTTGCATGGATGTTATGATCCATTACCCATGGCCCGGGAATGTACGTGAGTTGGAAAATGCCATGGAGCGTGGAGTAATCCTTATGCGTGGTGATTATCTCGATGAGGAGATACTGCCCATACCCATCAAAAAATGGACCCAACAGGAAAGCGGAATACTCACAGCCGGGATGGAAGATTTGCCTTCATCTCTTGAGGAAGCTGAAAAGATGGTGATCCTTAAAACCCTTGATGAGGTGGAAGGCAATAAAAGTGAGGCTGCCAGACGCTTGGGCATTACACGAAAAACCCTTTTGAGCAAACTGAATAAGTATGGGAGTGAGTAGTGAAACAGGATGGTGTTTATCATTTGCATAACTGATGTTTGAGGTGATTGACTAACTTAGCAGCCTGTGGTAATAAACTTTTTATTGATAGGTATGCATTATACCGGGCGAACACTGGGAATTTGGTGTTCGCCCGGTTTGTTTCAAACAAAACATATGAATAATGAAATAAGACATTTTTTGAATGCCTCGAAAAATATAAATCCGTTGAGGAGCGTAGTGAAAGTATGAGAACAGATATTGTTCATATCGGCGCCGGTGAGCTGACGTATGAGATCCGTAACATAGTCGCTGTCGGTGAAAAGCTTGAAGAGCTCGGAATGAAGACCTACTGGGAGAATATCGGCGATCCAGTGGCCAAGGGGGAACACATGCCCCAGTGGATGAAGGATATTGTCTCCGAAATGGTGCAGGATGATGCGACGTATGGTTATAGTCCTACCAGGGGCGTCTTGGAGACGAGGAAGTTTATTGCGGAACAGACGAACAAAAGAGGCAAGGTCCAGATAGGCCCCAATGACATTATTTTTTTTAATGGCCTCGGTGATGCGATCAGCAAGGTTTTCGGATTCCTGAAAAGGACAGCCCGGGTTGTTGTGCCAACACCAAGCTATACCACACACTCCTCAGCAGAGGCAGCCCATGCAGGGGACCGGCCTGTCACCTATAAACTTGATCCTCATAATCACTGGTATCCGGATCTCGATGACCTTGAGAAACGTATAAAATATAATCCGGCCGTTGCAGGTATCCTGATAATCAACCCTGATAATCCCACAGGGGCAGTATATCCTGTGGAAATAATCAAGGGGATGGTGCAGTTGGCCAAGAAATATGACCTGTTTGTGGTCTGCGATGAAATATATATCAACATTATATATAACGGGCATACCACCTTGCCGGTTTCAGATCTCATCGGCGATGTCCCTGCCATCGTCATGCGTGGTATTTCAAAAGAGATGCCCTGGCCCGGTTCCCGTTGCGGCTGGATAGAGATATATAACGGCCATAATGATCCGATGTTTGAAAAATATATTCAGTCAATTCTGGATGCCAAGATGCTGGAAGTCTGCTCGACTACGCTGCCCCAACTGGTTATGCCAAGGGTGGTGACCCATCCTCAATATCAAGACTATCTTGCCCGGAGGATAAAACGCTATGAAAAGTTTTCAAATATTGCTTATGACTGCCTGAAGAATATTGATGGTGTTCTTGTAAACTGTACCAACGGTGCTTTTTACATGAGCGTGGTTTTTGATGATGGAGCGCTGAATAACAAACAGACCCTTCCCATCGAGAACCAGGAAGTAAAGGCCCATGTCGAATCACTGGTGAATCAGCCAGGCGTCTCACTTGATAAGCGGTTTGTTTATTACCTGCTCGGTGCAACGGGCGTATGTGTTGTGCCATTATCCTCGTTTGCGACTACCCTGCAGGGCTTCCGTTCCACCCTGCTTGAAACTAACGAGGATCGGTTCCGGAAAATTTTTAATACTATTGCAGATTCAATCAAAATATATCTTGCCAGCTGACAAATCTTTAAAACAATCCTGTTGAATAAACCCCCTCCTTTCATGACAGAAGGAGGGGGTTTTTGTTTTTTGCTCGCCTTGACAAGGCTTGGGCCCATACTTATTGTTCCACTCATCTCGTTGATTTATATGATTATATGGAGTTTCAGCAAGTTATCGCATTGGGTCATGGACTCAATGAGAGCATAAGGAGAAAGGAGTGACAGCAAAAGAAAAAAAGAAAATTGACCCTTCTGTTCATGAAGAAGCTGCGGAAGAAATGGGAGATGATATCTCTCAGCAGGAGGAGGAACAGGATATGGCTGCCGCGCTGGAAGAAGCCAGGAATAAACTGCAGGCGAGTGAAGAAATGGTACTGCGCCTGGCTGCCGATTTTGATAACACCAAAAAGCGGTTGGAGCGGGAACGGGATACTTCTTTGAAATATGCTGAAGAAAACATATTAAAGGAACTGCTTCCCGGCATTGACAATATTGAACGGGCTATGGATCAGGCCC
>JAUXHH010000244.1 GCA_030621655.1 Desulfobacterales bacterium | reverse complement strand
GGATATTGATAAGCATCCGAACAAATTACTCGATGCATACAAAGGTCTTCCGGAAGATGCCATGGCAGAAAAATTTGAAACAGTTGCACCCGATGAATCCGGAGCAGAATCAGAATCGACAGCCGGCACAGAAGAGATCAGTCAAAACACACCCGAAGAATCAGAAATAGAATCTGAATTGACTGCTGCAACAGAAGAGATCAGTCAAAATACACCTGAAGAATCAGAAACCGAAAGCACTGAGAAAAAGAGCAATTCATGATCTCCACTTCAGGTCACCTTGAAGAACTGCGTCATAGACTGCTGGTCTCATTTGGATCAGTATTTTTCTTTGCTGTTCTTTCCTATTTCTTTGCAGAGCAGATTGCCCGTTTTTTCATGACACCCCTCTTTGCTGCCCAGCCGGAGGTAATCAAGCTTGTCTATACAAATCTTACAGAAGCCTTTATCTCTTACCTCAAACTTTCCCTCCTCGTTGGTGTAATTTTCAGCATCCCTGTCCTGATCTATGAACTCTGGATGTTTATGGCACCAGGGCTGCATTCCAATGAGAAAAAAACCGTCATGGCTATTGTGTTCTGGGCCACCCTGCTTTTCACAGTTGGAGCATGCTTTGCCTTTTTCATCGTCCTGCCGCAGGTCCTTAATTTTTTCATGGGTTTTGCAAACCAGCAACTCACCCCTCTGCCAAAACTCAGCGGCTATCTCACATTTGTAGCCCGCACCTCTCTTGCCTTCGGGCTGGCCTTTGAAATTCCTTTTCTGATGGTTGCTGCTGCAAAAATCGGTTGGGTCAAACGTGACTATTTTTCCACAAAACGGAAATTCTTTTACCCGGCTATCATAATATTGTCCGTTCTTCTTGCTGCCGGTGATCTCGTGGCAGCTACTCTGCTCTGCCTGCCACTGTTTGCCCTATACGAAGCAGGCATTCTCATTATCCGTCTTTTCACCAAAAAACCTGAAAACAACAATTCACCCTCCAGTGAATTGGATGACAGCGATTGATTTTTTGTGCAACCATGAAAAAAACTTATATAGACTACCGCGGTGATTGCTGAAAGGGGGTAAAAGACGTCAGGCGACGTCTTAAAATGGCCAAGGCCGGCCAGACTTTCAGCTTTGTGTGTGGAGAAAATCAGGTGAGCAGAATCCTTCGTGTGATCGTTTATAATGACGGTATCATCATCGAGCAGATAAATAAAAACACTGGGATTTTTATAACAGTCCGCAAGACATAATTAAAGGCCAGGCCTACACATTTGACAATCTGCTCAGAAAGTAGATATGCCCCGGTTTTCAAAGATCTTCTGAACCATGAATCTGAAAAAGAATCAATTCTGGCAATGTTAGAAAAGGGACAAAAACCACCGCGATCGAAGAGTTGTCTTTTCTTTTAACCCCAAAAGTGGTACGGTATAATACCGATAGAGAACAAATGTGGTACTGCAAAATCTAATATTGGCTAAATAATGAAGCGAGATGTCAACAAACAGCTTGTTAAATGGAAAGAAAACGGCTCTCGGAAACCACTTGTCCTGCGCGGTGCCAGGCAGGTTGGCAAAACATATTCACTTGAAGAGTTTGGCAAAGGGAATTTTCAGGTTTGCCATTATCTCAACTTTGAAGAAGACGAACAGTTAGCTGCAATCTTCAAGCAGGACCTGAAGCCCGACCGCATACTCAGGGAACTGGAATTTTATCTCGACAGGCCGATCGCAGTTGATGAGGATATTCTGATCTTTGACGAAATTCAGGCATGCCCACGGGCTTTGAACAGTTTAAAATATTTTCAGGAAAAAAAGTCAGGCCTGGCCATTGCCGCTGCCGGATCTCTTCTTGGTGTTGAACTCAGCGAAATATCTTTTCCAGTGGGTAAAGTCGAATTTCTTGACATGCACCCCTTATCTTTTTGTGAGTTCCTGGGGGCGGTGGGCGATCATTTGGCCGGGGATTTTCTAAAAGAATTCACTGGTGATAAGGATATCCCGGAGATTATCCATCACCGTCTCTGGCAGCAGATGAAGAACTATATGATAACTGGCGGTCTTCCAGAGGCGGTCAAATCCTGGCGGGACAATCAGGACACACCGCTTGCAGCATTTAAAGCGGTACGCAAGGTGCAAAAGGATCTGCTTACTTCCTATCTTGCAGATATGGCAAAGCATTCCGGCAAACAGAATTCCATGCACCTTGACCGGCTGTGGTCTAATATACCCAACCAGCTTGCCCGGGAACAGGACGGATCAGCACCAAAATTCAAATTTAAAAATGTTGTTCCGGGGATTCGCGGCTATGAACGCCTGGCAGGCAGCATCGACTGGCTCACAAAAGCAGGTCTGATCAAAAAAGTTACAATGGTTAACAACGGCAACCTGCCGTTTTCTGCATATGCCAGGGAAAACACCTTTAAGCTGTACTGCTTTGACACCGGCCTGTTGGGTGCTCTTGGCAACCTCCCTCCCAAAACCATTCTTGATTACGACTATGGTTCATACAAAGGATACTTTGCCGAAAATTTTGGTGCCCAGGAATTTCAAAGCAGGAATAATCGACCTCTCTATTATTGGCGGGAACGAACCGCTGAGGTTGAATTTATACGCGAATTTGAAGGCTTGATTATTCCCATTGAGATCAAATCGGGCTGGGTAACCCAGGCAAAAAGCATCAAGGTGTTTGCTGAGAAATACAATCCCCCTTACCGAATTATCATGAGCGGACGGCCATTCGGGATAGATCGTAAAAACAGAGTGCATTATTACCCGCTTTATCTTGCTGGAAAACTTCCTCTCAACGGAACAATCACAACAGAAAAATAACAATAGTCCTCTCTCCAAACTGATGATATGGAAGCACAACTCAGATTTTGCCATGCACAACGAAGTGCAGCCGGTAATGCAATGTCTTGTCATCTTGCATAACCGACAATTTACTCTCGCGTATCCAGACTAAAGAATATATTTTTTTGAAATCCCCAGTTCCTGCATAACCTGGGTTGCGGTCTCCTCTATGGATTTGCCTGCTGAGGAAAC
>JAUXHH010000147.1 GCA_030621655.1 Desulfobacterales bacterium | reverse complement strand
AATATGGCGTTACGGAGTGATAAAGACACCAACACTCATCATCAATGGCGAGGTCAAAAGCGCCGGTATCCAACCCCCACGGGTCCAGCTTGAAAAATGGATAGAAGAAGCAATAGAAGAAACAGGTTAAAGGCTGAAGGCTAAAGGGAAAAGGATTTAGTTGGCAGCAAAAAATATTGTACTAGGTCCTGGGCTCTCGGCACTAAATAAAAAAACAAGAAACAAAACCCAGAACCAAGCAACCAGCACCATGTTTTACCTTTTACCTTCAGCCTTCAGCCTTTAACCTTATAACCTTTAACCCTTAACCTTGAGCCTTTTATCATGAATCCAAGCGAACTCATCTCAGACTTTTTAGTCACGCAAGGCATCGGACAACAGATGGCTGATCTCATAGGTTTGGCTGCAACCATTATCCTCCTTTTGCTTCTTGCCTTTATCTCTTACTGGATCACAAAGCGCTTCATGGCCCGTCTCATCGAAATGGTCTTCAAGCGCAGCAAAAATACCTGGGATGATGCCCTGGTCCAACATGGTTTTGTCCAGCGCCTTTCCTATCTCATGCCGATCATAGTGATTTACTTGTCAGCTGATTTTCTGTTGCCGCAGCAGACGCCGGCACCCGAATTCTTCAAACGTTTTGCAATGGTTTTCTTTGTCCTGGCAGGTGTGTGGATGCTTGATTCAATCCTCCTTGCAACTCGTGATATCTACAGCAAATCCGATATGGCTTCACGCCGTCCTATCAGAGGGTATTTAGATGCTGTCAAAATTATCGCCTATATTATGGCAGGCATCTTCATCATTTCCATCCTTACAGACAAATCCCCCTGGGGTGTCCTCAGTATTCTTGGAGGATTTACCGTAGTCCTCATGCTGGTATTCAAAGATACCATTCTGGGTTTTGTCGCCAGCATCCAGCTTTCCGGCAACGATATGATCCGTATCGGTGACTGGATCGAGATGCCTAAATACGGGGCTGACGGCGATGTCATTGAGGTATCAATTAATACGGTCAAGGTCCGCAACTGGGATAAAACCATCACCACAATCCCAACCTATGGCCTGGTTTCAGATGCGTTTAAGAACTGGCGAGGCATGTCTGAATCAGGAGGGCGCCGTATAAAACGTGCTATTCATATTGATATGAGTTCCATTAAATTTTGTACAGATGAAATGCTCGAGCGTTTCAATAAATTTGATTTTATCAAAAACTATATTGCAGAGAAACAGGATGAAATAATCGAATACAACAAAGAGCATGAAACTGATACCTCCCAGTTAATAAATGGCAGGCGCCAAACCAATATCGGGGTTTTTCGCGCCTATACCATTGCTTACCTGAAAAACCATCCCAAAATACATCAGAACATGACGTTTCTCGTCCGGCATCTTGAGCCGACCCAACACGGACTCCCTGTCCAGATATATGTCTTCAGTAATGATCAGGCCTGGGCGAATTACGAAGCAATCCAGGCTGACATTTTCGATCACCTGCTTGCAGCATTGCCCGAGTTTGGATTGCGGGTTTTTCAGAATCCCACGGGATACGACTTTTCAGGCTGGGGCAAAAACTAGGTTATCAATAGATTAATTCTGAATTCTGAATTTTAAATTGCCTTTTCAGTCAAGCTGCACCGTCTCAATCTTAACCTTGGCAAGGCCCTGCCGGTAAAACCCCAACTGTTTTGCAGCACCTGCAGACAGGTCTATTATTCTTCCTCTAACAAATGGACCCCGGTCATTTACCCGCACAATCATTGACCTGCCGTTTTCAAGATTTTTGACCCTGACATGCGTTGGCAGCGGCAGATATTTATGGGCAGCAGTCGGTTTCCCTGGATCAAAGGCCTCGCCGTTGGCAGTCATTTTGCCGCCCTTCTGCCTCTGGGTTTCCTTGCCGTACCATGAGGCAACCCCAACCTCTGAGTATCTGTATGCCTCATCCAGAGACATCGGAACATACCGCTTTCCTTTCACCACATACGGCGATTTTTTCACCCTTCCCTTTTCAATAGCCTCTTTGGGGGACATGCCGTCAATGGACTCAATATCCTGGGTCATTGGCCAGTCAAGGGGTGCCATGACAACCTGAAAGGTATACTTGCCGATCTTATAGACGACCTTGCACGTTCCAAGGGTAAGATCAGTTGCAACTTTGGCCGTTTTATAAGTGCCGACTACGGCTCCTTTCGTAATATCATAGGTGGTGGTAAAAAAACCACAACTGGCGAGCAGGAAGCATATAACGCTGATGCCTGCAAACAGAAAAACCCTTTCAAAAAAACGACTCTGTTGAGTATGGAGAAGAACTAGGTATTTTACGATGAAAACGATTAGCAATGTTATCTACCTGATCAAACCTTCTTTAGCAGTTCATTATTTAATTTTATTTGAGGTCTAAAAAGAATTTTTCTCAAACCGGGCAAAAAATAAAACCTCTCAAGTAAAAGTCAAACCCGGCAAACATTAAAAACTATAATTTTCTGCCCCTGTTCTCCTATTTTTCCACGTACTTTTTCAAGGCTTCTCGCGTACAAACTTCAAAATATTTCCGGTTCACTTTCCCGGATGGCTGGTAATTAGGCGCATTCAACTCCTGGACCCAGTCCTCCCTGATGATCAAACTTTGGAAGGTGCCGGTAACCAACGGAAATTTTCCTGTATGGATTATTATCGGCTCTTTCTGTATCTCAGGGATCAGGCAGTTCATGGTCTTCAGATCAATTTCCTTTGTCAGCTTTTTGAAACCGGCCTGGTTCAATTCGATGCCGTTGACATTAAACCGCAGGATACTTTCATCGTCGCTTAAACCTTTGTCAGCATCTTCAGCCGATTGATAGACATATAGGTTAAAAGCCTTCCTGCTCCTATCCATGACCCTGCGCAATGTCTTATGACAGCTTGAAAGCCTGTCAGCCGAATTAATGGCCGGTGAGATCATGATTCTCTTCTTGCCGTCAAGCAGATATGCCGGAGGTGCATTCTGGTAACAGATGCCAACTCCCAGTTCGAGTATTGGCAGTTTGTATTTCCTGCTTTTGGCATTGTAACGCTGGATGACGCTCAACATATTTATAGCCAGGCCGCAGGCCCTTGAAACGCAGTATTTTCCTGCTTCATCATCTTTACGTTCAAGAATGGCAAGGATAATGGCGTCTCCTTCTATAAACACCTTGAGAGCACCGTATTGAGACACAATCTCGGATATGGGGTTGAAAAAATTCAAGCTGAAGTAAGAGGCCGGGTTCAAGCCGCTTTCACGAAGTTGCTTCGTTATAAACGTTGCTCCGCGAACATCGGCTTTCATGATGACATGACTGGTGACCGGTTTTGTATCAAGTTCAAAAACCTGCTCTTGCGGGAGAAAAAATTCATAGAGGGTATTGTTGGTTTTGGAGAGAGCAATGGTTTTCTCGTCCGTAACCAGGCTGACCCTGTCAAGTGCCTTTTTCAGCAGCTTAAAATTTTCCAGATCCCGATGATATTTAAAAAAACCTTTAAGAAATTTAAGGAAATATTCATGCCGTTTCTGAACATTCAGTCTGCCTATTCTCATTCCTGTCTTCTTCAGATTCACCAGTGAAAAGGACTTGCCGTAATAGACTTTAAGCCGGTTAAGATGGCTTATTACACTCTTTTTGGCAGAGATTGAAGTGAGATACTGTACAACCTGCTGCGGTACAAGAGGAGGGCAATATTCAAGGTATGCCGGTTGCATTTCATAGGAAGCAAAAATCCTGTTAATAAGTTTTTTCTGCTTAAACTTATCATAAAAGAAATTGAAAATCCTTTTCTGCTCCTTTTCTATTGCTTCAAAACCCTGCAACTCCCCTTCATCCTGATTAAGTTTATTTTTCCTTTCCTCTATCTCTATACCAGTCTGGAAATAATCCAACAGGAGATCTACTGTCTCAGCCTGTCGTATCCACCCATCAATTTTGAGATTTTTTATTTCAGTCTTTTTCTCCGAACCTTCGTCAGCCTGACCGGACTTGCTTTCCTTACCTTTAGGCTCTTTTTCTTTATCTTGGACTATATTCAATTTCCCCAGCAATTCATTAATCAATTGCAGGAGGTTGTCATATCTATCAGGATCATCGATCCTGTTCCCCAGCAGTACATAATTTTCCAGCATGAAGTAATCATCACTCTGGTTATCAATATGCAGGATAGGGTTAATGAAAATGTCATCTTTCAATAGGGACGTCCTGCCATAATTTGCCTCACGCCTTTCTTTTAAGGGTCTCTGAGACTCAAGCAGATACTGAAATATCTCTCTGCTGGCTTCACTTATGATCATGCTCCTCTTATGACGTATCCCCAGAACCCTCTCCTTGAGGCTCAAGGTCTGCAGCACCAAGTCGTTATCATCGGTGCTTTCATACTCCCAGACTTGATTATTAAACCTTGTTAAAAGCTCCTCAAACTGATTGTTGATTTCCTGGATAAGAAATTTACAGACTGTGACCTGGGCCAGGTAATCTATCTGAACTTCTCCGTCCCCCATCTTGGCCCTTTTAACAGCATCAAGCATGATATCCCGACAGAGTCGCCTGAATTCCTCTTTTTCCGTTGTCCAATTAAAGTGTACATCAATATCTTCATCTGCATTTGCAACCTTAAGAATTAAATGAAATATAATCTTGGCAACAGACTCTCTGAAAACCGGGCTTAAATGGACGTCATAACGAAAATTGTCAACTCCGGGTATTATGTGATTCAACGAAAAATGGGCAGAGTACGGCACTGGAGCAGGACCGCTCCAAGTAACACTTCTGGAAAAAAAATCCATACTGAATAATGAGGCCATTGAGACAACAAAAGAGAATAAAAGAAAAGTTTAGATATTACAACTACAGCTGCGCCGTTATCACAACATGAATAACCTATTAATTTATGACATTTTTTTCAATATTCTTTTACTTCAGATGCCAGAAAACCACGACCCCGGGTTTCTCACAAGTCGAGACGCCGGATAGACAAAGTGTAAGGGGGTTGAGCTATACTTTAGTATGCTTACCGCCT
>JAUXHH010000027.1 GCA_030621655.1 Desulfobacterales bacterium | reverse complement strand
ACAGTGAACAGGTTCGCCATCAGCCGGTGGTCTCCTCCCATCTGACGAGCCAGCACATAAGCTGCCGGAGAACCTGGAAGCGCTGCGAACAAAATGGCGATGGAGCGCGCCAACCCTGTCACACCAAAAAATTGACAGGAGACGAACATGAGAACCGGCATCATGAGAAGCCTGTTCATACTCACAAAGGAAAGGGGAAGCAAATCGTCGGATGTTTGCTTAAAACAGAGTGCCGCGCCCACGGCCATGAGGCCCAGCGGCAGGGAAGCCCGGCCGAGAATGCTCAGGAATTCGAAAATAGCTGTTGGCAGTCCGAAGCTCAAGCCTTTGAAAATAAGTGCAAAAACGCAGGCTATAATCAACGGATTGCGCGCCAGATGCCTTATAACATTGACAGCACTCGATGATCCGCTGGTACCGGAAAGAACGGCAACGCTCATGACATTGACCACCGGTATCACCAGCGATATAAACATGGCTGCCATAGACACCCCTTCAGGGCCGAAGACGGAAAGTGCAATGGAAAAACCTATATAGGTATTGAAACGAATGCTTCCCTGAAATATGGAGGTGAAAGCGGAATAATCTTTTCCCATATGTTTCCGGCCAAGGAACAGGACCAGACCCATTACCAGGAAAGGCCCGGTAAATGGGACGACTAACCCCCGGAGACTTTCAAACTCTACCTCTGCAGAAATGATGGATGTAAACAGCAGGGCCGGGAACAGGAGATAATAGGTAATCTGCTCCACTCCCGGCCAGAATTCCGGGGTCGGGAGTTTCCGCCTTTGCAGGACAAAACCGACAAGCAAAGTCAGGAAAACTGCCGTCAGGGTTTCAAAAATACGTGATGTTCCCGGTGGAAACATGATAATGGTGTCGTTGCTCAGGTTATCCGAAATTATCGGGGAAGCCTTACAACAAGAACAGGGATCTCAGAACGGCGTACAATTCGGCGGGCAGTATCGCCCATCAGGGTATCCAGGGTACCGTGTCCGTGGCTACCAACCACGATAAGATCATAGCTGCCTTGGACGGCGTACTCCAGAATCTTTTTCACCGGATGACCCATTTCAATAGCGACATCATAAGCCACATAGGCTTCTTCCGGGGTATTGGACTGGATCTCTTCGCAGAAATCGCAGATACATTTCTTAATGGCGGCATTGTCCCTTTTCCGATTGACCAATATCTCACAGGCCTCCTCCAGATTCTGCTTCTTTATTTGCTCCCAGAGTTCTTCTGAAATATAGCCGACCAGAGTCTTATCCAGTTCCGGCCCTTCCTCAATAACATGCAAAACCGTTATTTCAGCTTTGTAGGCATTGGCCAGGCTGGCAGCATAAGAGAAGGCATATCTGCCAGGCTCAGAGAGGTCCGTGGTGTAAAGAATCTTTTTTATTTCTATTTTGGGAATATCCATTGTTTTGTCCATCAAATGGTTATTTTGGGTCCACAGAATTACTTTTTAGTACTCTGCAGGGTCTCTGCCGTCCGGACATGAACCCAAGCAAAAATCTTTTCAGATAAATCAAGTTGTTGACTGCTTAGGGTATTGCCCCCGCAGCTTGTAATACCAGATACCACTTAAAAACCAGGAATAGGCGTAGGTACCGATGATAATCAGCACAAACGCCTTGACAATATCAGTGGTGCTGCCGTTCAGTGAAAAGCCCGGCACATACCCGAACAGAAACGGTCCCAGGTAGAGAAACTTGGCAAATTTGAAAGCCGCAAAGGCAGTACGCCACATATTGGCTTTGGCAATGGTGGCTCCGGCAAACGCCGCAATACAAACGGGGGGAGTAATATTAGAATCCTGAGAAAGCCAGTAAACGATCATATGGGCCGCGAGTTCATTCACACCAAGGTGGGTAAGAGCAGGAACAGCCACCACCGCTGTGATCAGATAGGCTGCTGTGACCGGGACGCCCATGCCCAACACCAGGGAAGCCAGAGCAATAAGAAGGATGGTCAACCATAATTTGCCGTTGGCCAGTTCAATGACAATATCGGCAAAGGTAAGTATAAGGCCGCTGAAGGTGAGCACCCCGATGATAATGCCGATAACTCCTACCACGGCACCGATTTTCAGACTACTCATGGTGCCCTTTCTGGATGCTTCGACAAAGCCCTTCAAACCGATACGTGTCTCTTTCCTGAACCAGCTGATAACAATGCATGTGACCATGCCGAGAATCGCCGAGTACCCTGGAGAATAACCCATCAACATAAAAACGGTGATAACGATGAGCGGCAGGGTATAGTACCATTCGGACTTGAGAATTTCCATGGCGCCGTGTTCACTCTTCTCCCCTTTGATATTGTATATCTTGGCCTCAAAATGAACCATCATAAAAACGCTGAACACATACATGAGGGCAGGAAAGATGGCAACCAGCATTATCTTTGAATAGGGCACCCCGGTAAGCTCGGCCATGATAAAACCGCCGGCGCCCATGATCGGAGGCATGAACATACCGGAAATGGAGGCAGCCGGTTCAATGCCGCCGGCGATATGGGGCCTGAATCCGGCCTTTTTCATCATGGGGATGGTAAAGGCCCCGGTAGAAACCGTATTGGCAATGGCGCTGCCGGAAATGGAGCCAAAGAGACCGCTGGCAATGACTGCAACCTTCCCGGGGCCGCCAATTTTATGGCCCACAGCAGCCAAGGGAAAGTCAATGAAGAATTTCTGGGCCCCGCATTTTTCCAGAAAGGCCCCAAACAACACAAAGAGAATGACATAGGTGGCCAAGACATTGGCCATAATGCCGAACACGCCGTCGCTTTTATAAAAAATACTGGTGCACAGCGCCGGAAAGGTATCGCCGGCATGGGATATCAAATCCGGCATATAGGCACCGTATACACCGTAGAGGAGCAAAATGACTCCCATAAAGACAAAGACGATTCCCACCACCCGTCTGGCAAGTTCGATGCCAAGGAGCACACCGACAATGGCGACGGCCATGTCAAAACGGGTTTCAATCCCCATGCGGTAGTTTATCGCCTCAAAATTGGCTATCCAGTAACCGATAGTGAAGATGGAAAGCAGTATCAAGAGATAATCAACGATTCTCATCCATTTATTTTTTGACTTATAGACAAGAAAGACGAGGATATAGGTTATAATAACATATATTCCCCGGTGATACTGGGTGGCTGCCGGTTTCAGGACTGCTGAATAGGAGTAAAACAAAACCAGACCTACAGACAATACATCAAATACGATTCTTTCAAATTTGTTCAGCTTTTCATACATTATTTCCACCCAGGCATTTTAGGGTTTTTGGGATCTAGCGGGTCAGAATTACTGTTATTAATTCCTGGAACTTGTCTGCACCTACACTCGTGTCAACCGGCGGCACAACCGGTTGGCACGGGCGAACTTAAGGTGGGATTTTTCAAGTTTCCTATTTTAGCATACCTTTTTCTCTCCAGAATCTCTCTGCACCCGGATGAAAGGGGGTAACAATGTTGGTGGCTCCTGTTTCAAGGCTCATGTGTTTAAAGGTTTTCTTCTGCTCCACCATGTGCTTGAGACCTTCATCGGTGTACACTGCGGAAAGCAGATTATAAATAATATCAGCCGACACCTTGGAGTTGGCCACCCACAAAGCGCTGTCCTGGAACGAAGGAGCATCATAGTCAACCCCTTTGTAAGTACCGGCCGGTACCGAAAGTTTGGCGAAATAGGGATAGGCATCATAAAATCCCGAGGCTTCAGCGTCAGCATTCAGGTCCACCAAGCTGATCTTGTTGGTCTGGGCAGCCATGATCACGGCGCCGCTGGGAAAGGCTGTGAACAGCCAGAAGGCATCCAGTTGCTTGTTGCCGAATGCGGCAGCTGCGTCATTATATCCCATTGCGTTTCTTTCAATTTTGTCCCAGACGCCAAGATGGCTAAAGAAGAGTTCACAGTTGGCAAACGCACCTGACCCTGCATTGCCGACGCCTACCTTTTTCCCAACCAGATCCTTGACGCTCTTGATTCCTGACCCTTCCCGGACCACCAACTGGGCCGGGGCTCCATACAACCAAGCCACTGCCAAGACATCTTCATATATTCTGGGATCGTTCTTCATCTTGCCGTTTCTGCCCAGCCAGACATGACCGGAATAGACCACGCTCATTTGCTGCTTGCCGGCGTTTGTTTTTCTTAAATTTTCCACAGAACCGGCAGAGGTCTGGGCCTTGACGCTGATACCCTCAATCTCTTTCACCGGTTTATAGACCTGGATGGCGTTGGCAACCACCTGGAAGGTCCCTCCGGCAGGACCGCCGCCAAATGTTATCCTTTTTTTGGCATGGGAATTGGTTGAAAAGGCTAGTGTCACCATTGAAAACATAAAAATGCCGACCATTGTCTTTACAAGCAGATTTTTCATAAACATACCCTCCTGAAATAAAATTGAAAAATATGAAAATAACCATTCAATCTTTTTGTAGCGGCAAGAAAGTTCTGGCATTTCCCTAGATGACCGACTTTATGCATGGCACAACCCAAATTATCCCATGCAGCCCTGGTCAAAATATCCCCAAATGGATAAAAAAATTATGCCAATTTAAGCATATAGAATCAATCGGGAAAATTCTGATTTTCCTGTCAGAATTTTTCTTACAACAAAAAAAGCCACCCCGTGAAGGAGTGGCTTTTGACAATATAATATTTCTCTCGTTTTTTTCTTAATCTTTTTCTTACTCTTTATAGTCTTTCAGGTCTATATTAACGCCCCGTTCCTCAATATCGATATCCTGCTCAACAAGGTTTTCAATATTGATATCATGCTCCACAAAGGTTTTTAAATTGGTTAACTGCTTAATTTTATCCTTATCATTTTTTTCATTGAGCCTTTTAATCTCTTCAGTAAGATAATCGCGGAACTCTTCCAACTCCACCTTTTGTTTTTTGGCATAAAGTCTAATATTTATTGTCTTCAATTTCTGTGAAAGGGTGTCCAATTCATCTTCCTGCTTTTCTATCTCCCGGTGCAATGCGACCCAATCATCAATTAAGGTCAATTCTTTTTCTGTGATTTCCATAACTCTCTCTCTTAATTATTTAATAAAATTTTAATTTATCATAGAACGGTTCCGGAAAGAAAGGCCTTTATTTACAAATAGACAAAACCCCACTCACTTTTGTGAAAAATTACTTAAATGTTTTTCTGTATATTAATAAAAAAAACCTTGCAATATTTGTCAATCCATATATAAAAATGAATCCCAATTCATTTTTTATACTGGTCAAAATATCCAATTTTTCAGTTAGGCAGAAGAGGTAACACTACAATCAAACAATACTACAAAACAGGGAGGGTCAAGAAAATGCAAGAGGAAAAAAAGAATTGCCTGTCCAGAAGAGATGCTCTTATTGGTGCGGGAAAATTAGCTGCCGGAGCAGCTATCGTAACAGCGGGTGTTAACGGTCTTATTACACCGGCATCTGCTTCAAAACCTGCAGCTTTCCCCTGGGGGTATAAAAAAATTGACCCACAGCTGGCGGGTAACATTGCCTACGAAAACTGGTATAAAGGCTTCTGCTGTTATGCTGTGGTAACCGGTGTTTTAGTGCCTTTACAGAAATCCATGGGTGAACCCTATGCTTCACTGCCACTGATGGCCTTCAAGTGGGGACACGGCGGTGCGGTAGGTTGGGGAACTCTCTGCGGTTCCCTTACCGGCGCAGGTATAGCCACGGGTTTCATTGCCGGCCATGAAGGTGAAAAAATCCTGAACGATGTCATCTTATATTATACTGAAACAGATCTGCCGATCTTTAAGCCTGCAGCACCCAAGGCACAGATAAAAAATGTCAATACAAGCGACAGCCCCCTTTGCCATATCTCGGTCGGCAAGTGGATGAAAAAAGAAGGGGTGAAATTCTTCAGTGGGCCCCGCAAGGAACGTTGTGCCCGGTTGTCCGCAGATGTCGCCGTAAAAACTGTCATGCTGCTGAATGACTGGGTTGATGGCAAATACAAAGCCTCACATGGTTCGAATGTCAGGGATCATGGCATAACTACGCAGCTTAACTGCATGGAATGCCATGGTGATGATGTCCCTGAACCGATCATCTGATAAACAGCATATTCATAGTAACAAGAAAAGGCGGGATTTTTTATATCCCGCCTTTTCTCTTTAAGAGTTTTCACTTTGAGTTCAGGATTATACTCACGTTTCAACAAGTTTATTCTGGATTGCAAAGCGTGAGAGTTCCGCATTATTACGCAGATTCAATTTCTTTAATAACCTTGAACGATAGGTATCGACAGTTTTTGTGCTGATCCCATAGGCTGAGGCAATTTCATGATTGGTATGCCCCATTGCAAGGCGCCTGAGTACCTGGAGTTCTCTATTGGAAAGTGAATCCAGCGTAGATTTCCCGCTCGCTCCTTTGGCAACCCTGAGGGCAAGTGCCTCACTGGCCTCGGCAGTGAGGTAAGGAGAACCACCTAAAACCTGGTGAATAGCCTTTACAATATGTTCCGGGGCAGAACGTTTAGTGACATACCCCATAGCCCCTGCCTCAATGGCCCGCACTACATATTGCTCCTCCTCATGCATAGTTAAAACAATAATGGGCAGATCCGGAAGATATATTTTAAGCTGGCTGATCACCTCCAGTCCGTCAAGGCCAGGCATTGATATATCAACCACCGCAACATCCGGAGATTTTTCACGGGCTAACTGAATTGCGGCTTTACCGTCATCAGCCTCAGCAATAACCTCAATATCGTCGCTTTCCTCAATGATACGGCGCAGGCCGGCCCGCACTATCAAATGGTCATCCGCAAGCAGCACCTTTATCATCCAGTCACCTTTGACTCTTTTTCTATCGGGACATTAAACAGTACATGGCACCCTTTGCCCTGCTCTGACATGACTTCCAGATTTCCACCAGCCAGTATGGCCCGTTCCCGCATACCGGCGATACCAATTCCTTCAGACTCTGCAAGGCCGGTGGTATCAAAACCTTTACCATCATCCCTGACTGAAAGGCTTAACATATTTTTTTCTGCTCTCAACACTACCGAAACACGGGTTGCCCCTGCATATCTGGCAACATTTGTCATAGCCTCCTGGCAAATCCTGTATGCTGCGGTGGACACGGTTTCATTAAGTGCAGGGACATTTTCATGTTCAAAAACGCAGGTAATGGAACTGCGGTTCTCAAAATCGCTGGTCAGCCATTCCAGTGCATCAACAAGACCAAGGTCATCGAGTACTCCCGGGCGCAACCTTATTGCAATAGAGCGGACATCTTTAATGGTTTTATCGATCAGGTCACACATTGTCAAAGCTCGCTCACTAATCTTAGGATCACTCTCTTCCAGTTGCTTCTGCATCCAGACGGCATCCATTCTCAGGGCAGTCAAAACCTGGCCCAGTTCATCATGAAGTCCCCTGGCTATTGCCGCACGCTCTTTTTCCTGATTGGCCATTATTCTGCCTGAAAGTCGGCGTAATTGGTCCTGTGCTTTCTTGACTGCAGTTATGTCAGTGGATATGCCACACACCCCGTTCACAACACCAGCTTCATCATATACCGGAAACTTGACAGACAGGTAAGTATGAACCTCGCCATTATGGACCACTTTTTCTTCCGCTTGTAGGGATTTCCCTTCTTCCAGAACTTTGAGATCATTTTTGCGGAATTGGTCTGCAATCTCATCAGATACTATTTCATAATCGGTTTTTCCTCGAACTTCCTCGTTGTTGACCCCAAACAACTCCTCAAAACGGGAATTTACCAGGACATATTTACCCTCTCTATCCTTAACATACACCACATCCGGTGTGTATTTAAGGATGTTGGTAATCTCTTTCGTGCGTATGCTTACCTGTTTTTCCAAATCCTTGGAATAGTTGGAAAGTTCCTCTTTTGCCTGCCTAAAGGCCTCTACAGCCCTGTTCCTTTCAGTAACGTCAATGGACACGGCAAGTGTCCTGATGATTTCACCTTTTTCATCACGGTCACCGATGGCAGAGAGAAGAATATCAATAATCCGGTCATCCTTTTTGATAATCTGGTAAGGAATATCCGTGCAGTATCCATTTTTAAAGAACTCAGGAAAAACAACCTGCTCTGCATACTTTTTCGACTCTTTCGTAAAAAAATCCGTCAACTTTCTGCCTATGACATCTTCTTCGCTGTAGCCGAGCATCTCACTCCAGTAGTTACTGACACTGACAATCTGGCCATCCCGGTTAATGGAATGAAGCATCGCCGGTGTGTTGTGATATAAAGACCGGTACCGTGCGTCACTCTCCCGCAATGCCTCCTCTGCCGCCTTGCGTTGTCTTATCTCAAGACTTGCCTGCCGATACAGCATGAGCACGGAGAATGCCAGAACTACAAAAAGAGCCAAAGCTATTGGGCGAACAACAACCAGCGACTTGAAAGCTTTCTGGGTAACCTTCTGCATATCAAGGAGGTGTATTACTTTCCAGCCCTGGTAATTGTCCATCTCTATCTGGTGGAAAAGGTACTTCTTTCCACTTCTATTCACCACATATTCTTCTGTCATCTCCAGCCCGGCCCAATCCCAGGGACCAGTGCCAAACTGCCGTGATGCAGCTATTTCATCAGTCATTTCGGAAGAAATCTTCCATGCAGTCTGGTAGAGCCAGTCCTGGCGGTTCGAGATGAATATCACCCCATTGGGATCGGTCACCAGCACTGTTTCATCTTCTGTAAAGCCAAGCTCCCGTTCTATCATCTCAATGGAGCCTTTAATCACCACAATGCCGGCGGGCGATTCTTCCGCATATTTGTAAAACGGATAACTGAAATATACACCTCTTTTGCCCGAGGTGGCACCCAGGGCAAGATAACTGGCATGATATCCCTGCATTGCCTGCTCGAAATATGGACGGAATGAAAAATTCTGCCCCACAAAACTGTCAGGATCATTGCGGTTGCTTGAAGCAATCGTATTGCCCCTATTATCCATGAGATAACATACATCTGCATCGAGAGTATTTCTGAAATGATCAAGGACAAGATTAGCAGCCAGTAAAGATTCCGGGCTGTAACTGTTGAGTAATTCCTGGAATTCCTGCATACCGGCAAGGATTCTTACAGGTTTGTTATTTACTGAAAGAAGCGATGTAAGATTCTTATTGATTCGCTCCAGGCGGATTAAATTTTCACTTTCAGCTTCCTGGAAAGCCGCCTGTTCAAGTGAAGAATAATAGAAGAACCCCCCGGCAGAGGCAAAAACAATCGCCATGAGCGATAGTATGAGCAAGATCAAACGGAGTTTCATATCTGATTCATCCTCTGGTTTCCATTATAACCATAACAGGAATCTTTAACGTTAGCGTAACAGGTTATACTGGAACAAGAGTAAGATATTCGGGCTCCCAACGCATTTTCTCTATCAATATCTTAAGACGTTCTGGATCATCCTCATGCTTGAACTTGCTGAATGCACAGGGGCCACTCACTCCTTCCCTGATAGCTGCAAACCCCACTTCAAAAGCAACGCTGGTGCTAACCTCCTTCAGCTTATCCACACGCGGCATGAGAACTCCTTCCTCAAGGTCTTCCTGGGTCATATACCCTGCAACAGCCTTTGCTGCAGCCGTAAAGAACGAAGGCAGTACTTCTTTGGCCCCGGATGCTAAAACTCCCTGACCCACCCCGGGGAAAATAAAAACATTGTTACATTGTCCAATCCGCATCTTTTTATCATCCTGTTTCACTGGCGGAAAAGGGCTGCCTGTTGCGACCAGAGCCCTGCCACCTGTCCACTTATAAATATCCTTTGGCAGGGCCTCGGCCTTATCAGTTGGGTTGGAAAGTGGCAGTATCACTGGGCGTTCGCTGTTTGCGGCCATTGCCTCAACCACCTCTCTGGTAAAACAACCGGACTGACCGGAAGTACCTATCAATACTGTAACTCCTCCATGCCTGACAGCGTCCAGCAAGGCATTGTTTCCCGAGTCCTGCAGCCAATCCATCTCAACCGGATTTTTAGCAAACTTTGCCTTATATGGTTCGACCATTCTGTCCGAAGTTACAACTCCCCGGCTGTCCAGGGTGAATATTCTTCTTCTGGCCTCATTTTCCCGCAGACCGCTTTCGATCAGGGCAGCTTCTATCTGTTCTGCTATACCAATGCCGCCTGCCCCCGCTCCATGGACAAGATATACCTGGTCTTCGATTTTCTCCCCTTTGATTTTCATGGCAGCAAAAACAGCTGCCAGAGTTACAGCACCTGTTCCCTGGATATCATCATTAAATGAAATCAGATCATGCAGGTATGCATCCCTTACCGCAAATGCATTCTGCTTGGAAAAATCCTCCCACTGGCAGAGGGAATGAGGAAAAACATTTTTAAAGGCCCTGGCAAACTGCTGTATAAATTTCACATACTCAGAACCGGTCAGTCTGCGATGGCGCCACCCGAGGTATTCCTCATTTTTAAGCAACTCTTCATTGTTAGTTCCTACATCAAGGGAAATGGGCAGACAATGCCATGGTGCAATCCCGGCTCCCTGAGTATACAGCATCAACTTCCCAAGACAAATTGCAATACCGCCTGCACCCTGGTCTCCGATACCCAGAATTCCCTGGTTATCAGTCACCACAGCGACACGGATATCACGATGCCGATAGCGATGCAGTATCTCCTCTGCACGATCAATATTACCGGGAAAGATATGGATGCCGTTTGCGCTGCGGAACATGGAGGAATACTGCTGGCAGGCAAGCCCCACAGTCGGTGTGTAAATTATCTCCATAAAACGTGGGATATCGGTGGCGATCACAGCATGGGCCAGAGTTGCATTGCGGTCAAACAAAGAACGAATATATATGTAACGCTCAATATCATCCTCTTTTTTAAGAACCTTCTCCAGGCTATTCTTGACCTGCTGTTCTAGCGGCCTTACAGCCGGGGGTAGACTTCCATCCATACCAAGATCACGCCTTTCGGTTTCGTTGAAAGCAGTGCCCTTGTTCACATAATTATTGCCCTGCACCCCAATGCCCCGAGTGTGGACCATGATTTCCTTCGTATTGCCATACTCGTCATAAACAAATTTATAACTTTTCGGTGGCATTAAATTGTCCTCCATATCGGGCAGTTACCTGAATTTTCTACCGCTTATATCCTGTCTGCGTTTACCATAAAGCAACAAAATCGGAAACTTAAAAATCCGGAAACAATTTCAAGACACTGCCGTTTTTTTCGAAAAAACATCGACAAAAGTCAATGATTCCAGTAAGATTTATTGCAAAGGGTTACAAACCCAAATCTTTTACACAGTCACAGTCACATCCGCACACGAATTTATCAATGTCTAAAAGAAAAAAGAAAAACATTTCTCCATCTGATCCAAAACAGAATCCTGACAACTACTGGAAAACAAAACAGAATCTTGAAAAAAAGGGCAAAACGCTCTTTGTTCCACAGATTTTTGAAGACTGGTGCAAAGCATGTGGAATCTGTATTGCTTTCTGTCCTGTCGAGGTTTTTGAACAGGGTGAAACCGGCACTCCGGTAATAATAAACCCCGATGCCTGTACCGGCTGCAGATTTTGCGAATTTCACTGCCCTGATTTTGCCATATCCATACATGATAAGTATCCTGACAGGAGAAAAAAGAAAAATGGCGCATGAGTTGAATGGTAAAAAATTCCTGCTGCAGGGCAATGAAGCCATGGTGGAAGGCGCTATTGCCGCAGGATGCCGGTTCTATGCAGGATACCCCATTACCCCTGCCTCAGAGATAAGTGAGCGCATGTCATACCGGTTGCCCCAAGTGGATGGCACCTTCATCCAGATGGAGGATGAAATATCCAGCCTGGGTGCTGTCATAGGGGCTTCACTGGCAGGAGTCAAAAGCATGACTGCAACAAGTGGTCCCGGATTTTCACTTATGCAGGAAAATCTCGGATATGGATGCATGATAGAAGCCCCCTGTGTTGTTGTCAATGTCATGCGCGGTGGACCAAGCACAGGGTTGCCGACCAGTCCGGCACAGGGTGACGTCCTGCAGGCCAGATGGGGAACGCACGGTGATCATCCGATTATTGTGCTTTCGGTTGCATCGGTCAGCGAATGTTTTTCGATTATTGTAACCGCTTTCAACCTCTCTGAAAAATACAGAGTCCCGGTCGTTGTGCTCTCCGATGAAGTGGTTGCGCACTCCCGTGAAACATTCACAATCCCTTCTGCCGATTCCATTGAAGTTGTTGACCGGATTGCTCCCAATGTACCGCCGGAATGGTATAAACCCTATGAGGATAACAGCCGGGGAGTGCCGGCCATGTCTACCATGGGAGATGGCTACCGTCATCATGTCACCGGTCTCGTCCATGATGCAGATGGTTTTCCCACTGATAAACCTGAGGATATAGAAGCCTTTACAAAAAGGCAGTTCAAAAAAATAACCAATGGTTTTTTTGAAATTCAAATCACCAAAAAATTTCAGGTTGAAGATGCTGAGATACTGGTGATTGCTTATGGTTCTGTTGCCCGTTCTGCGCGCCGTGCAATAGTCATGGCCCGTTTACAGGGGATCAAAGCAGGGCTGATTCAACTTGTCACCCTCTTCCCTTTCCCGAAAAACACTGTGGTAAATATGATGCGCCAGTGCAAAGCGGTCCTGGTGCCCGAGATGAACATGGGCCAGATCAGCCGTGAGGTGAAGCGGGTCAACTCCGGCTCTACGGAGGTGTTCAAATACAACCGTATTGACGGTCAATTGATTACTCCGGTAGAAATTTTTGAAGAAATCCAAAAAATCTGAGAGATGTTACCATTATGATACTACTAAAACCCGCAACTCATAATTGTCGGCATCGTAGATAGGGAACGAAGTGAGACTTCGAGATAAGCACCCTAAAAGACAGGGCATAAACTCCGACTTCGAAAGCTCGATGCGGACAGGTATTACCCTTTTAACATATTGATTTTATTAGGCCCTGATGCCGACTGAGGGACTTTTCACGAATTT
>JAUXHH010000049.1 GCA_030621655.1 Desulfobacterales bacterium | reverse complement strand
AATCACAGCAGATATATTCCTTTGTACCGGGGCATGGCTTGAAGAACCTACCGCGATTTTTCCCCAGTAACAGATGACGTTTGCCCGCAGTCAGACTTTTCGGATAGAAGCCCAGGTTCTCCATCCTGTGGTTGTCATCTGATATAACTTCAACCGGAATATTTCCAACCCTGGCAAGAATCTCTCTGGTAACCGGATGGTCAATACAGTCCGGCTCGACATGAATCATGGCTATATAGCTGGTCGGATCAGGAACTATATTCTTTTTATTGCTCATGATGAAGTCCGCTGTCTCCCTATCGTTTCAGGCAAATTGAGATAATATTGCCCCTCCTCAACCCTGCCGTGCTTGATACAACCTGTTCCATAAATCCTGCATTTGCGCTCCAGCTCTCTTCGGGCAATTTCTGCCTGTTCCTCTGTTAACCTGCCAGAGACTAAAATTTTCATGATCGCCTGTATACGAAACTTATCCATGCCGGTTCTGTAGATTGTCGAAACCTGGTCATCCCTGCCGCCATCCTTTAAAGTCAACGGTTCCTCAACCAACAGAAACTCCTGCTCCGCACTGACACGCAACCAGAGATCATAATCTTCACAACAGGGAAGATCTTCATCGAAAAGTCCGTAGCGCTCGAAAATCTCCCTGCGCATCATGACGGTGGACATGCCCACAGCGCATAATTCCAGACTCTGCTTAAAAATATCTCCACTGTTCTTCTTATGTTTACGTTTCTGGTTGAGGATCTGGCCATTGCGGTACCATATTTCATCGGTATGTGAAATCAGGCACGAAGGTTTCTGACCCATTGCTTTAATCTGTGTTGCCAGTTTGTTTTCTGCAAACCAGTCATCAGAATCAAGGAAAGCCAGAAGGTTATAGCGGGCCTTTTCAATACCCCTGTTTCTGGCAGCAGCAGGCCCCCTGTTTTCCTGCCTTATATAAACAATATCGGAAATATAGTTTTCAATCAGACCTGCAGTATTGTCATCTGATCCGTCATCGACAACGATCAGTTCAAAATCCCGATGGGACTGGGCAAATACTGAATCTATTGCTTTTTTAAGGCGTTGGCCCCTGTTATATGTCGGGATGATGACGCTAACTTGCATATTTCATGAATAAATTTGAAAAGTTTAATTAACTGATATGTTTTATGTGATTAAATTTTTGTTTGTTAAGAAATTTCGTTGTTACAGTTTGTTCCAATCTATATAAATAAATTCAAAATTATTCACCCTTCGGGCCAGCCGATAAATTCATATAGTCTGCAGAATAAGGCATTTCGCATACTAAAGTATAGCGAAACACCTTATTCTTTGCCTATCCGACATCTCGACTGGTGAAATATGCAAGTGGACAAATTTTTCCATTTTTAATTTTGTTTTTTTTGGTATAACCCCTTGACCTGAACAAAAAATGCAACCATAAGAACCTTGATTCTATTCGTACCTGAAGCTGGTCATTTGTCTTCAGGTGTTATATAATAATTTTTCATGCATATTTTCTCAAATTCACATATTCAATAATCAAACTGCAAAACTATAATAAATAATAGATAAGAATCCATGTATAATTATCTTCTCATTAATGCAACTCCCTATGAAATACGTATTGCCCTTGTTGAACACGGCAACCTGGTAGAATTTTACCAGGAACGACCTGTGGAAAAAGGTCTTGTCGGCAATATTTATCAGGGCCGCGTGGTTCGGGTCTTGCCAGGAATGCAAGCCGCTTTTGTAGACCTTGGTCTTGAACGCACAGGCTTCCTTTATGTAGATGATGTCAGAGCCGACTATAGACACATTGAAGACAGCGTGATGAATAATGGCTGTCAAAGTTGCTGTGATGAGGCTCCTGAAGTTGCCACGAAAGAAATTGCTGCTGCACAGGCAAATATAGAAGATCTGCTGACTGAGGGCCAGGAGGTCATGGTGCAGATATGCAAGGAGCCATTAGGCACCAAGGGTGCCCGCCTAACCTGCAATATCACTTTACCATGCCGCAACCTTGTCTACATGCCAATGACTGACCATATAGGCATATCCCGAAAGGTGGAAAATGACGAGGACAGACAACGACTGCGCCAGGAAATTGAAAATTTACGGCCGCAGGATGCTGGTTTTATAGTCAGAACAGTTGCCGAGAACGCTTCCCGTGAGGATCTTGAAGCGGATATGGAATTTCTACTCCATCTCTGGGGAGAGATAAAAGACAGGGCCTCAAAGGCTGCCGTGCCCAGCATTGTATATGAGGACCTGGATATAACCCAACGGGCTGTCCGTGATCTTTTTACTTATAACATACAACGGGTTGTTGTGGATGACGGTGCAACTTTTGAAAGGGTCTGCAATTTTGTTGATACCTTCGTGCCTCAGCTGCGGGACCGGGTCGCACATTATAAAAATGAAGTACCTCTGCTGGATGCCTACGGCGTTGAAGTTGAAATCAGCCGTGCCCTGGAAAAAAAGGTATGGCTGCGTTCCGGTAGCTACATCATCATTGAAACCACCGAAGCCCTCACAGTGGTTGATGTCAACACAGGCCGCTATGTCGGCAGAAAAGACCTTGAAGAGACAATCTTTAAAACCAATATGGAAGCGGCTAAAGAGATTGCCTATCAGCTCAGGCTTAGAAATATCGGCGGCATTATTATCATCGATTTCATTGACATGGAACAGGAATCGCACAGGGAGGAAGTTTTCAATGCCCTGCAGGAAGCCGTCAAAAAAGACAAGAGCAGATCAAACATTCTCAAAGTCTCTGAATTTGGCCTTGTACAGATGACCCGCAAGAGGGACCGTGAAAATCTCTCACAGATGATGTGTGAAGTATGTATGTATTGTGGTGGTAACGGCTTGCTGAAATCCAGACGCAGTGTTTGCTACGAAATTTTTCGTAAAATCTCCAATGACAATTACAAGATGCCCGGCCACTCTGTCACCATCAGGGTACATCCAAACGTCGCCGACATGATGCTCAAGGATGAAACACTGAATACTGAAAACCTGGAAAAAGAGTTGCAGAAGCGGTTTATTATTGTTGCCGACAATGATATGTATCTGGAAAAGTATGAGATCATCTGGGAAAAATCATAGGACTTATATAACCTCCGATTAGTAAAGAATCCGGGCCCTGAGGACCCGGCGTTGGACGCCCTTTGAAAGCTGCCGCTTACAATAATCAAAGTCATTAGGCACAGAGGCACAAAGGCACAGAGTTTAAAAACCTGACAATAAATAACATGGTTACATTTTGTGTACTCAAACAACCTATATACTTCGTCGTCATACTGTCACTTTGTGCCTTTGTGCCTCTGTGCCTTTTATTAATTAATGGTTCCGGTTAAGCCAGCTACTTCTGACCTGGCCATGAGTACCGGGTTTTCATAAGCAAATAAAATACATCCCTTTAGGAATAAAAAATGACTGATAGTTTTGAAAAAATGACTGCGAAGAAATCCGCCAAGTCAATGATAATTACATTATTTTTTCTGCTTCTTGTCGGGGCAGCGGCAATTGCCTTTTATATGTATTTCGAACGTGAAAAACCGCAGATGAGCTTTCATGGTGACATCACGACCATTGGCTTGAGCAAGGAAGTGAAATTTACTGTCACAGATTCACGAAGCGGTATAAGCCTGGTTGAGATTTTTCTGTCTCAAGGCAGTAAGAGCGCAAAGGTTTACGGAAAGGAATTTTCACGCCAGGGCTTTTTTGAGCATAATGGCCCCAAGCGCCTAGATGAAACAGTTGCCCTTGAGAGTGGTGCCTTGGGATTTAAAGACGGTACAGCGGAACTGAAAGTGACGGTCCGTGATTTCTCGTACTGGAACTGGATGGCTGGCAATGAAACAATCATGACCTATCCTGTCACAATGGATACGCGTCCACCCAAAATATCAATCCTGCATTCCACTCGCTATGTCAGTCCCGGTGGAAGCGGCATGGTCGTCTACAAGATTAATGAGACGGTTGAAAAACATGGCCTGACCGTCAACGGCCATTTTAATCCCGGTTTCCCTGTTGCTGATGATGAAGATGATCGCTATGTTGCCTATTTCGGCCTTAATTATGATACTGAAAAGATTGATAAGGCTGTGGTAAGCGCAACTGACATTGCCGGCAATACAGGAAATGCAGCCTTTGGAATGATACTGAAAAAGAAATCCCTGAAAAAAGATAAGATCAATATCAGTGACAACTTTCTTAACCTGAAGATCCCCGAGTTCGCCCAGGAATACCCCCAGCTCACCGGTTCACTGGTTGAGCAGTTTGTTTATGTGAACAGCAAGGTACGGGGAGAGAATTACCAATCCATTGTTCAGGCCACCTCAACCCCTTCTGCTACACGGTTCTGGCATGGCAAGTTTGGCAGGATGGCAGGCAGCCGTATGGCAGGCTTTGCCGAACACCGCACCTATTATTATAATAACGCAGAAATCGACCAACAGGTTCACCTGGGAATTGACCTGGCATCAACCAAGCGAGCAGACATTAAAGCAGCCAATCGCGGCAATGTGGTTTTTGCAGAGTATCTTGGAATTTATGGCAACACGATAATTCTTGATCACGGCCAGGGAATTTTCAGCCTCTACTCTCATCTGAGTCAAATAGACGTTGCCGTTGGTGAGCTGGTAGATAAGGGAGCTATCATTGCATTAAGCGGTGCCACCGGTATGGCAGGTGGAGATCATCTGCATTTCAGTGTCCTGATTAACGGTATCTTTGTAACACCCCTGGAGTGGTGGGATCAACAGTGGCTGCAGCTGAACATTGAAGATATCCTCTACGGCAGAAAAGACAGGTAAAGAAATTAATAAAAGGTTTCAAGGGGTCGAAGGTTCGAGGAGTCGAGGGGAAAAAACAATATAGACCGTGGAATAACGAATAATGATGTGAAAGGAAAAAGTGCCGAGAGTTACAAGTGAGCTAAAGTACGTACAATATAAACATATAGCGTTAGGCTTAGGGCGAAAGGTTCTTTTTTTTATTGTTTCCCTTGACCCCTTGGAACCTCGAAACCTTAAATCCTGTACTCCTGTATCCTAAAACCCCAGTTTTTTCCCTGACCGCTGACTGCTGATAGCTGACAGCTGACAACCTTTCTTACATCATATATTCAGGATCAACATCGACTGTTATTTTGACCTTCCCCGCTTTACCTAAGGAGGCAATCTCTCCCTCAAAACTCTGCATAACCCCATGCAGAAGTTCAAGCTTTTCACCCTTCAGCAAGATCTGCCATCTGTACCTGTCCCGTAAACGCATTAATGGAGCGGGTGCCGGCCCTAAAATCTCCGGCTGTAATTTTCTTTGAAACTTTCGGGCCAGTGTTTCCAGTCTGGCTGCTGTATCCCGAACATTTCTTTCTTCTCTCCCTTCAATCTTTATATTGATTATTCTTGAAAAAGGTGGATATCCGAGATTTTTGCGCAGTTCTATTTCCCTGGCGTACATACCAGAATAATCATGATTTTGTGCCATCTTGATACTGTGGTGCTCCGGCTGAAACGTCTGGACTATAACCCGTCCCGGTTTTTCGCCCCTGCCGGCCCGCCCAGTAACCTGGGAAATTAACTGAAAGGTCCTTTCGCCGGCCCTGAAATCAGGCAGGCCCAACCCCGTATCTGCAAGGACTATTCCCACCAGGGTAACATTGGGAAAATGATGGCCCTTGGTAATCATCTGGGTACCCAGAAGGATGTCAACTTCACCCTTATGCACTGCCCTTAAAACCCTGATGTAATCATTGCGCTTCAGGCAGGTATCACGGTCAAGACGAGCTATCCTGGCACCCGGCAAAATCTCTGACAACTCCTGTTCAAGTCGCTCGGTTCCAATACCTATAGGTGCCAGGGAAGTCGATTGGCATTTGGAACACACGGTCTTGCTTGGCACTGTAAAACCACAGTAATGGCAAAGAAGTTTGCCACCTGCCTTGTGCAGGGTCAGGGATATTTGGCAGTGTTTGCACTGCACTATCTGACCGCAATCTTTACAGATCATGAAGTTTGCAAATCCACGCCGATTCAAAAAAACCAGGCTTTGCTCTCCATTGGCAAGATTTTCACGAAGATTCCTTATAAGAATCGGGGAAAACACCGGCGGTTTTCCTGAAACAGTTGCAATTGCCTGCATATTAACAACCTCGACCTTTGGCAGAGGTCTGTCCTCAATGCGTTTCAACAAATGCAGCAGGAGATATTTCCCCTTGCTTGCATGATAATAACTGGTGACGGAAGGGGTGGCAGAGCCTAAAATTACCACAGCTTCTGACTGGCTCGCCCTTAGTACGGCCAGATCCCTTCCGTGATAACAAAACCCTTCATCCTGCTTGTAGGAACTGTCATGCTCTTCATCCACAATAATAAGGCCAGGTTCTGCCAATGGGGCAAAAACTGCTGACCGGGCGCCGATCACAACGTCTGCTTTACCTTGTGCTACCCTGTCCCATTGATCAAAGCGCTGCCCGGAAGTAAGACCGCTGTGGAGCAAAGCCACCCTGGAACCAAACCGGGCCAGAAAATGGGCCTCGAGCTGAGTGGTGAGGGCTATTTCAGGCACCAGCACCAATACAGACTTCTCCTGTTCAAGTGCAACCGCTGCAGCCTGCAGATACACCTCAGTCTTGCCGCTGCCGGTGACACCATGCAGAAGAAAAGGAGAATATTCACCTTTTTTTATAGCAGGAATGATACTGCCCAAGGCATTATTCTGTTCGACCGTCAACACTTCCGGTATATCACTTTCCAGAAAACATTCACCAAACGGGTCCCGATAAACCTGGTGCTCTTCAAAGAGAATAAGATTTTTCTGTGCCAGGGATTTCAGTCCCTTGGCACCACCTGGATATTCACGAGTAATCTCTCGACGCGGCACAAACCTGCGATTGGTTGCAGTTGAAATGTTTTTCAAAACCTCTATTGTTTTCTGCTCTGAAACTTTCAAATTCTCTGCTGAATCGATATGGCCGGTCAATGCGCAGCATATTTCAGTCTTGGCTTTAGCTCTACCACCTACAAGCTCGCTGCTTATGGTGACCCAGCCCTTTTTCTCCCACGACTCAAGGAGTCTTCGATTTTTTGTGGGCCAGAGTTTACCGGTGATATGCGGACTGATTTCTCCTTTATCAAGCAGACTTGACAGCCATGGAGTGTTCAATTCCGTTTTAATGAATTCACCCTGTCTTCTGCCTGTTTCTGTGAGCACAACACGCCTGCCGCTCTTTTTCGTCAGTCCTGCAGGGAGAGCTGTCTTTATCACCTCTCCGATGGGATAATGATAATACTTGGCGATCCACTTAAAAAATCTCACCTGCTCAGCAGGAAAAAGCGGTCTGCTATCAAGAACTTCATATATCTCTTTTATCTTTTGACCGGATGGGGCGGAATCGACAGTTGAGAGGATGTAGCCGGTAATCTTTCTGCCGGCAAGGGGGACCAGGACCCGCATGCCTGGCATGAGATGCTGTTGACAGTCAGATGGAGACAGGTATGTAAGGGGCCTGCCGATAGGCGCTGATACGGCCACTTCAAGGTATTTATTTATAGGTTCAGGTGTCATTCAATGACGGGAAATGATAGTGTTGCAGACACGTGATGCATTAAATATGGTTATAAATCTGCTGAAACCTGTTTGATATATTTTTTAAATTCTTCACCCAGTTCCGGATGACGTGTTCCAAAGGCTATGATTGCCTTAAGGTATCCAAGTTTATCTCCTGCATCAAACCGGGTGCCTTCAAATTCGTAGGCATACATACCTCTTTGTTCAGTGAGCTTCAACAAAGCGTCTGTAAGCTGGATCTCCCCTCCATAACCGGGCTCGGTCTCTCCAAGCAGAGAAAAAATTTCCGGCTGCAGTATATAGCGCCCTATAATAGCCATATCCGATGCGGTTGTACCTGGCGCAGGTTTCTCGACCATTCTCTCTACTTTATAGGTTCTTTCTGTAAAAGGCTGCCCTTCCACAATACCGTAGTTCCCGGTCTGGTCCATGGGTACACGCTGGACTGCCACAATAGATTCCTGTACCTCATCATATAGAGAAAGCATTTGACGACAGCATGGTTCTTCGCTTAAGACCAGGTCATCTCCGAGCAGTACAATGAAGGGTTCATTTCCGACAACGTTTCGCGTGGACCATATTGCATGGCCAAGTCCGAGGGGCTTCTTCTGGCGCACGGAAACGACATCAATGAGGTTGGAGATATGGTTCAACTCCTCAGCCATCCTCTCCTTTTTTTTCATTTGCAGAACAGTGTCAAGCTCAAAATCGTAATCAAAATGATTCTCGATGGCGGATTTCCCCGCACTGGTTACCAGGATTACCTGTTCAATGCCCGAAGCGACAACCTCTTCCACTATATACTGAATGGTGGGACGATCCACAATGGTGAGCATCTCTTTGGGAATGGCTTTTGTGGCTGGCAGAAACCGGGTCCCAAGGCCTGCCACTGGAATGACTGCTTTTCGTATTTTCATATATATCCCTGTTAATTCTTTACTTTGGTTATTCCACTGTTGTGTATTTGTTAAACCCTTCTTATTAATTCACACACCAATATTTTATCCGTTCGTGTGTTGCGCCCAAGTTTATGGTAAAGAGCATAGCACAAATAATCCGATGAGCAATTGTATTTTTTACACGTAATTTATGAGCAAAACCAGCAAAATAAACTACCCTGATGAGCTTCCGATCGTAGCCCACAGGGATGAGATCATTGAAGCCATTGGTAACCATAATGTAGTTATCATATCAGGCGATACCGGTTCGGGGAAAACCACGCAACTGCCTAAGATGTGCCTTGAAGCCGGCCGTGGTCGAAAAAAAATGATCGGCTGCACACAACCGCGCCGTATTGCTGCAATTACAGTAGCCGCCCGGGTGGAGGAAGAACTGGGTGAATCATTCGAAAATCTTGTTGGCCATAAAATCCGTTTCCAGGATAAAACCACCAGGAAAACAAAAATTAAATTTATGACTGACGGCATACTGCTGGCTGAAACCCGATCAGATCACGGACTGTATGCTTACGATACCCTTATCATTGATGAGGCACACGAACGCAGCCTTAACATCGACTTTCTCCTGGGTTATGCAAAACAACTTCTTTCCAAGAGAAAAGACCTCAAAGTCATTATCACCTCAGCTACGATTGATACTGAAAAATTTTCTGCCCACTTTAACAAGGCTCCTATCATAGAGGTTTCCGGTCGAACCTACCCGGTGGAGGTACAGTATAGACCGGCGGAAGAAAGCAGCGACGAAAAGGAAAACAACTCCTATGTTGACCTTGCTGTCCAGGAAGTTCTCTCTCTGCGCCACAAAAGGGACACCGGCGACATCCTCATTTTCATGCCGACTGAAAGGGATATCAACGAGACTGTTGAAATACTCAACCAGGAGTTGAATCCACAAGTCACCCGAAAAAAAAACCCTCACCAGAAAAGCCATACCCGTATTATGCCCTTATTCGGACGTTTGCGCGCTTCAGATCAAAGCAGGGTTTTCAGGCCTTTTAAGGGTCAGAAAATCATTGTGGCTACCAATATAGCTGAAACATCAGTTACAGTGCCCGGCATACGTTACGTCATTGATACAGGGCTTGCGAGGATATCAAGGTATAATGTACGGGCACGGACTACAAGCATGCCGATATCCACTGTTTCAAGGGCAAGTTGTGATCAGCGCAAGGGCAGATGCGGGCGCCTGGGGCCGGGTATCTGCATCCGACTTTACAGCCAGGATGAGTACCAGAACAGGCCTGAATTCACCTTGCCTGAAATCAAGCGTTCAAATCTGGCAGAAGTCATCCTGAGAATGATTAATCTTAAACTCGGGGACCCGGCAACCTTTCCCTTTCTTGAACCTCCAGCATCCAGAGCAATAAGAGATGGCTACGAATTGCTTCATGAGCTTGGTGCCATTAATACAACCGGGAAAGAATTGCGTCTTTCGGC
>JAUXHH010000142.1 GCA_030621655.1 Desulfobacterales bacterium | reverse complement strand
TACCTGCCATTTCCTTACTTTTTTCGTACCTGCATGGAACGGAATATTTTTTAGTTTTCTGGACATTATTGCCGGGTGCTTTGCTGGGTTTTGTTTTACTCGTTTTAGAACGTGTGCTTTCACAGCTGAAAAATTACCTGTTTTTTCGAATGGGAAAATTTCTTACAGCTTTTTTGTTGTTTTTTATTCATACCATTGGATACCTTGCCCTCTCTTCCGTTGTGGTGAATTATCCAATCGGGTATCTCATGGCGAAGTCGGAAGGAATGACTGAAATGGCAGGGGAATACAGCCTATTTTTAGTCAATTTTTTTATTGTGCTAGCCCTGTTGAGCTGGCTGAGAAATGTTAGGTCTGGGCCTAATAGCTGTTTCTGAGAGAGCGTTACAGTGGGAAAATGACTTGACAATTATAGGTAATTTTTTATAGTCTCCGCTGTTTAGTATTTGATCATGTGAAAGACATATTTTTAAGAAGAAGTGAACATCTCTTCCTAAAACATACTGTAAAGAAAAATTGTATATATTCGGAGGTTAGAAAGTGGCTTTACCTAAACGTAGACATTCCTATTCCAGGACGAGGAAAAGGCGCTCCCATGATGCGTTGACCCCTGCGTCTGTCTCAAGCTGTCCTAAATGTGGGGAGCCCAAGCTCTCGCACAGGCTTTGCGGCGGCTGTGGAACCTATAAGGACAGAATTGTTATTAAGCTTGAAGAAGAACTGGAGTAAAACGTGACATTGCGTATTGCCCTGGATGCCATGGGTGGTGAACGAGGCCCGGAGGAAATGGTTGCCGGGGCGATACAGGCTGTTGAGGAATCAGACCTGGATGTAGCACTCATTGGTGATGAAAACGTCCTCAACAGAATTTTGCAGAACCAGCCCCTGGCTTCCTCCAGATTGCATATCGTTCATGCTTCTCAAACAGTTTCCATGGATGAGTCTCCCTTTGAAGCAATACGGAGGAAAAAAGACTCATCAATCATCAGAGCATTTGAGCAGATCAAGAATGGCGAAGCAGATGGTGTGGTGAGTGCGGGCAACTCCGGCGCGACCATGGTTTCAGCCATTAAATCGCTGGGCCGTTTGGAAAATGTCGCCAGGCCCGGGATTGCCAGTATATTCCCAACTCTGAAAAAGCCTCTGGTCATGATGGATGTGGGTGCGAATGTTGACTGCCGTCCACAGCATCTGTTCCAGTTCGGTGTTATGGGTTCAGCGTTTTCAGACAACCTGTTTGAAATACAGAAACCCAGTATCGGCCTGCTCAGTATCGGAGAGGAGGGCGGTAAGGGTAATGTGCTGGTCAAGAGCGCCCATGAACTTTTCAGGAAAAGTTCGCTCAATTTTATCGGTAATGTTGAAGGCAGGGATATTTTCCAGGGAGATGTTGACGTGATCGTCTGTGACGGTTTTGTTGGAAATGTCTGTTTGAAAGTCAGCGAGGGATTGGCTGAAGCAATTATTGCCATGCTGCGCACTGAAATGTCAAAGAGTTTTATGGCTAAAATAGGTTATCTTCTCGCCAAGCAGGCTTTTAGCAATTTTGGTAAAAGGGTCGATTATGCCGAATATGGCGGTGCACCGCTGTTGGGTATAAACGGCACTGGAATAGTTTGCCATGGCCGTTCTAATGCCAAAGCTATTAAAAATGCCATAAGGGTCGCAGCTGAGATGATTCGCAGCAGGGTGAATGGCCATATTATGCAGCTGTTGTCAGAATCTAATCCGGCTCAAGCCAAAGAAGTGCAAAAGGGATCTGGTGCTGATCAAAAGTCTGGAGAGACTGAATGACCGGTCGAGTAAAAATAATTGGGACAGGCTCTTATTTGCCGAAACGCATCTTGACCAATAAGGAATTGGAGAAGATCGTTGAAACAAGTGATGAGTGGATAACCACCCGGACCGGTATCAGGAGCAGAAGAATAGCAGGAGCCGGAGAAGAGACTTCAAAAATGGCGGCCCAGGCAGCTATAAAGGCGTTAACCATGGCTGGAGTCACTGCCCGGGAACTTGATATGATTATCGTGGGCACTATAACCGCCGAAATGGTGATGCCCTCCTGTGCCTGTCTTGTGCAGAAGGAAATTGGTGCTGAAAATGCGTTTGCCTTTGATGTCAGTGCTGCATGTTCCGGCTTTGCTTATGCCCTGGAGATAGCAGACAGATATTTAAAAAATGCACCTGACATGAAAATCCTTCTAATAGGGGCGGAGACACTTTCTGCCAGAGTCAATTGGCAGGATCGTAACACCTGTATTCTCTTTGGTGATGGCGCAGGCGCCTGTGTAGTCACCGGCAGTAAAGATGAAAATGGTTTGTTGGCCAGCCAGCTCTATAGTGACGGACGCCTCTGGCAGTTGCTGAGCCTGGATGCGGTGCCTCGTCGCTACTGTCCGGTTGTGGATTATGAGACAATTCCTGATCGGGACAGCTTTTGTGATGGTTCGGCATTCAACATGGTTGGCAAGGATGTATTTAAACATGCTGTTCGTGAAATGGGAGATGCTGTAGAGAATCTGCTTAAAAGAGAGGGAATTACGGTGGATGACATTGATCTTATGATTCCTCACCAGGCCAATATCAGAATTCTTAAAAGCTTGGCTGAAAGGGTTAAGCTGCCATTTGAAAAAGTATATACAACCATACAAAAATACGGGAATTCATCTGCAGCCAGTCTGCCGATAGCCTTGGATGAGGCGAATCGTGAAGGACGTCTGCAGAAAGGCGATCTGCTGCTTTTCAGCGTATTTGGCGGAGGCTTTACCTGGGGAGTTGTACTTTTGCGCTGGTAGAGACTTGTTGCTGCAAGAATGTTTTTTTGTTTTTGAGCTTGCTTGCAGGGTGGAGAAGGGAGTATAGATTTTGGAGATTTCTGCTTTGTTAATATTATTGCACTTAACATAAGGGAGTGAACGGTGGATTATTTCTTGACTGAAGAACAACAGATGATTGTCGATATTGCCCGGCAGATTACCGATGAGAAAATTATTCCAAAACGGGCTGAATTAGATGAGAAAGAAGAGTTTGCCACAGAAATTCTGAATGATATTGCCCAGGCAGATCTTTTTGGTCTTTATATTCCAGAAGAATATGGTGGATTTGGATACGGAGGTTTTGAGATAGTGCTGGCTCTGGAACAGTTCGGGCGTGGGTGTGTTGCTATTGCGACAAGCTTTGCTGCCAGCGCTTTGGGGGCTTATCCAATATTATTGTCCGGCAGTGACGAAATGAAACAAAAATACATGCCGGATGTTGCAAGTGGTAAGAAGAGAGCCGCTTTTGCTCTCACTGAGGCAAATGCCGGCAGTGATGCATCAGGGATCCAGACCACCGCTGTACTTGATGGTGATGAATGGGTGCTGAACGGCACCAAGCAGTGGATAACCAATGCCGGTGAGGCACAAATCTATTCAGTAGTTGCCATGACAGATAAGGGCAGGGGAGCTCGAGGCGCTTCCATGTTTGTGGTCGAAGATACAGACCCGGGATTTTCCTGTGGGCCAAAAGAGAAAAAAATGGGTATCCGGGCGTCCGTCACCTGTGAACTTATTTTCAAGGATTGCCGGATTCCCAAGGATCGCTTAATCGGTCGGCAGGGGATGGGTTTTATAACAGTTATGAAAACACTGGATCTGTCCCGTCCGGGAATTGCGATTCTTGGTGTGGGATTAGGGCAGGCAGCACTTGATGAGTCTGTGGTTTATGCTAAACAGCGCGTTCAATTCGGTAAGCCGATTATCTCTTTCCAGGCTATTCAGCATATGCTGGCGGATATGGCAATTAAAGTTGAGGCCTCCAGAGCTCTTGTTTATGCCGCTGCCAAACATATAGCTAAACATCCCAAGGATATGTCTAAAGCCTCATCCATGTGTAAGGTATTTGCAACTGACATGGCAATGGAAGTCACAACCGATGCTGTACAGGTTTTGGCTGGCTATGGGTATATGCGTGAATACCCGGTGGAGAAGATGATGCGTGATGCAAAAATTCTCCAGATATATGAAGGAACAAATCAGATCCAGAGAAATGTCATAGGCCAGGAACTGAACAAGGAATATAATTAATAGATTTTATCTGCCAGGAAAACCGGTGCTTCCCAAAAAAATATAACGAACAGTAAAATCTTCCATGAATATAATCGTCTGCATTAAACAGGTCCCTGACGCAAAAGATGTCCGTTTGGACCCCAAAACGAACACCATGGCCCGAGAAGGAGTTGAGGCCATCATGAACCCCTTTGATCGGCATGCTGTGGAGGAGGGAGTCCGCCTGAAAGAACAGCATGGCGGCACGGTAACTGTTTTGAGTATGGGACCTCCACAAGCTGAGGCTGTCTTGCGGGAGGCAGTTTCCTGCGGCGCTGACGAGGCTGTTCTCGTTTCGGATCGCGCTTTTGCCGGTGCAGATACCTGGGCAACAACCTATACCTTGGGAAAGGCCATAGAAAAGATAGGTCCATTTGATCTGATCCTCTGCGGCAAACAGGCAATAGACGGGGATACAGCCCAGGTCGGACCGGGTTTGGCCAAACGTTTGAATATACCCTATGTCAGTTATGTCAGGAAGATAACAGGATTTGAAAACGATGCTATTCTTTTGCATCGTTTGATGGACGACGGGTATGACGAAGTTGAGATCCCGCTGCCGGGTTTGCTCACCGTAGTAAAAGAGATAAACGAACCACGGGTGCCTTCCTTAAAGGGCAAGATGAAAGCCAAGAGCCTCTCCATCAAGACCTTGAATGCTGGAGATATAGAGGCGGATGCAGATAGTCTTGGACTGCCCGGTTCGACAACTCAGGTGGTAAAGGTCTTTGCCCCGGAGTTTAAAGGTGAACGGGCAATGCTGAGCGGTACTGTTGATGAGCAGGTTGAACAATTGGTAAATAAACTTGAACCGTATCTGTAAATTATGCTGCGAATTGATATAGAGGCCTGTATAGGCTGCGGAGTCTGTGAAGAGGAATGTACCTTCGATGCCATTGAAGTCATTGATGGCATTGCAGTGGTCAATGAAAAATGCACTCTTTGTGGTTCCTGTGTGGACAGCTGTGAAGTTGGTGCCCTGAGTATTGAACAGAAAGAAAAGGTTGTTCAGGCTGAC
>JAUXHH010000036.1 GCA_030621655.1 Desulfobacterales bacterium | reverse complement strand
CCATAATTATTCTGCTCTTGCGCTTTATTACAATTGCCAAGGTGTTCCTGTCAATTTTCTCCACAGTAGTTTTTGGCGGCAAGCCAAGGGGTTTTGGGGCTAAATATTTAGTCATTGAGTACACGACAAAAAAATATGAGGAACCAGGAAAAAGAAATCATTTATACATATTCCTTTTCCTGTAGATGGAAAAATTTGTCAAGGGGAAACAAAGTGATTTAGTCAGAGAAAAAATCAATGTTTAGCAGGGTGTAGAGCGATTATACGAATTTCCCATTTGTTCTGTCCCATGTATGAATTGAGCTGTAATGTAAAGGCTATATCCATTAAAGAATTTTGGGCATCCTGGATAAAGTTTCCAAATCCAAAGCCAATGCCATTCATAGATTTGCCTCTATCCATAATTGTAAAGCGGAGATGGTTGCTGCCTACCAGACGTGGATTTGTCAATCTTTGCCCTTTCAGGCAGAAAACAGGAGCAGGATTACCGGAACCGAATGGAGCCAGGAGGCTGTAAGCAGAAATGAAATTTTTGTCTGAAAGTAATTCCAGAGTTGCTTCCATATCAATCATGAGGCTTGGGGTTTGGAGATTATTCTCCTCGATCTGCTCAGCAATACTTCTATCAAACTGCACTTTAAAGGATTCTATCTTGTCTTTGGAAAGAGTCAGTCCTACGGCTCCCTTATGACCGCCAAACCGTTCCAGCATTTCCTGGCATGAAGAAATCGCCTGATGGATGTCAATGCCTTCGATGGACCGTCCTGAGCCCTTTACCAGCTTTTTTATTTCAAGAGTATCTTCCGGGATGCAATCTGTAAGCAGGATGGTGGGACGGTTATATTTGTCAGTCAACCTGCTGGCAACGATTCCCAGAACACCCTGGTGCCAATCACTTTTATACAGAAGTAATGAGTTTGCTGCCTTAAGGGTATCTGTTGAAACCAAATGTACAGCTTCATCAAAGATAGTGGCTTCAATGTTTTTTCTGGCATTGTTGGCCTCTTCAAGCTCATTAGCCAGTTTTCCCGCATCCCCGGAGATGCTGGTACTCAGGAGTTCAACAGCCTTTAGTGCCGAACCAATCCTGCCGATTGCATTAATCCGGGGCGCAATGCGAAAAGCAATATCCTCGGTTGTAGCTTCAGATGTATAACCTTTGTTGGCAGCAAAAAGTTTTTGTAAGCCAATTCTGTTACCCTGGTTGAGTATTTCCAGACCTGCCTTGACAATAATTCTATTGCATTCAGTGAGTGGAACCTGGTCAGCCACAGTACCTATGGCTACCAGATCCATGTATGACTTGAGGTTCGGGATTTTATCCTCAGGCCAGTGGCCGTTTTCTATCAACCCGGAACGTAAACCGAGTATCAGGTAGAACCCCACCCCGACTCCTGCAAGATTTTTGCATGGAAAATCACATCCCGGCTGCAGAGGGTTGAGAATAGCATCAGCCGGTGGAAGTTTTATCGGCGGTTTATGATGGTCTGTGATAATTACTGTAAAGCCAAGTTTTTTGGCCTCGTCTATAACTTCCTCGTCACTGATGCCGCAATCGACAGTAATCAGGATCCCTGGCTCGCCCCACTGTTGTTTATTGGTCTCACAAATTTTCCTGACAGCCTCAAGGTTCAAACCATACCCTTCAGTCAAACGGTCAGGAATGTAATACCCTGACGGCACAGCAAGTTCTGCAAAAAACAGGGAAAGAACAGTAGTGGATGTCACCCCGTCAGCATCAAAATCCCCATAAACAGTTACAGGTCTCCCGGATTTCAGAGATTCTAAAAGTATTTTGACCGCTTTTGTCATACCTTTCATAAGGTGGGGACGCGGCAGTTGATTGAGGGATGGGGTCAGAAAGTCGTTGATATCCTGCACATTCAAAAAACCCCTGAGTATCAGGAGTTTGATTATTTTTTCAGAAAGGCCTGTTTCTTCAGCAATTTTGCAAGCTTGTTCCTGCGAAATATTTGTTGGAAACTGCCGCAGCAGCCATGTCTTTTCTGATTGTCGGGGATGCATTTATTTCAATCTGATATTTTTAAATTACAATTCAGGGCCGTCATGGTTTTTGTAATACTCGTAACAGATATTCTGCAGGGCAAAGAAATTGCGACGAATAAATTCGGCTTCGTATTTTGTATCAATATCAAAGGCAGACCCAAAACAATGGCTTAAATCATACTCTATTCTCAAGTTGACCAGCGTATTGGCACATTTGTATATTTTTTTTAGATCCCTGTAATAAATGCTGCTGCTTTTGCTTTTCACAATTGCCTTGTAGGCATTCGCCAGATAAAAGACCGCTTTTACCCGCTCTGTATAACTGTGCCGCTCGATGCCGAATTGTTTTGGAAAAAAAATCCTCTTAAAAAAGAGAAGATTTGTCGCAATTTTACGCAGATTTTTTTGTCGCCCGGCAATAATGGTCCTGTTTTCATAGAAATTGCCGACTAGTTTCCAGATATTTCCATTCAGCTTGAGAGGTTTTCCTGCCATGAAGCTGTTGACAATAAGCGGGACATCCTTGTTGCCGATTCGATAAGTATAAAAATTTTTTATGGATTTTTCCCTGTCTGGAATCTCACCAAGTGTTTCCAGGATGTTTTTGTAATCCTTCCTGACAGTGCGCCCTATAACAAGATCTGCATCGTGGTTTTTGTTTTCTATGAGATAATCAAGTTCATAAGAGCTTATAAGCGGAGTATCGCTGACAATAACGTTAACCTGCTTTTCCCAATGGTCTGTTTTCTTGAAATACTTTTCCAGCTGGCTCCAATTGATATTTTTAATAGAATTCCAGTTAGTGACCATACTTCTCAAGGTATTACTGTCACGGGAAATGTAGTTGAGAAAGGTAAAGAAAAAACTCTCCACTATATTTTGCCGCTCTTCGACAATAACCAGCTGGTACCGGTACTGCTTGACATGCTCTTCAAGGATTTTCTCAAGGGTTTTTTTATCTCCCCAGATATATATATCCCCAACGCTTCTGGCCCTCATTGCAGCCTCAACCACGTATTCCAGGCAGGTTTTGCCGTGGAAATCCATATACGGCTGAAATTCGTTGCCCACCATTTTTGCGCCACGGGTGCCGGCACCTATGAATACAGGTTCTTTCATAAATGGTTTTTTACAGGTAATTACGGATTGTTCTTTATTAAAAAATCTTTGATATTTCGAAAAATCTTATCTGTCTCTCCTACATCATGCCATATAATTTCCGGGTCATTATTAAACCAGGTATATTGCCTCTTCGCATAACGTCTGGTGTCGCGTGCCAGTAACTCAAGTGTTTGCTCCCAGCTCCAATTGCCTTCAATAAAATTTATCATATGACGATAACCGATGGACTGCATTGATTTTAATTTATTGTCATAGCCCATGGCGAGTAAATTTTTAACTTCAGTAAGCAGGTCCTGTTCGGTCATTTGCTGAACCCGCAGATCAATGCGGGCATAGAGCTCTTTTCTCGGCCGTGTTAATCCTATTTTAAGTGCCTGGTAGCGCAGATTTTTCTTGGATTGATTTGCCAGATGCTTTGACCAGGGTATACCTGTGGAATAAAATATTTCAAGTCCCCTGAGAATTCTTTGGACATCGTTGGGGTGGATACGTTGTGCAGATTCAGGATCAAATTCTGCGAGTTCATTATGAAGTTTCTGGCTTCCCTCTTCTTCCAGCCTTTCCCGTAAATTTTGTTTAATTGTGTCTGTTTTTTTGGGGGTTGTTGCCGATTCCTTCTCAGATCCGACAAATTCATCAAATACTCCATTGAGCAAACCTTTTAAGTAAAGTCCTGTTCCACCGGTCAGGAGGGGAATATTTTTATGTGAATAGATTGACTGGATAGCTTCTTCAGCGTCCATGACAAACGTTCCGAGGGTGTAATCTTCATCAGGATTAACAATATCGATGAGATAATGAGGTATGCGGGATCTTTCAGCAACCGTAGGTTTTGCAGTGCCAATATCCATATGCCTGTATATCTGCATGGAGTCAACACCAACTATCTCGCAGGAAAACTGTTCGGCAATCTGCAAAGAGAGTTCCGTCTTTCCAACCGCTGTGGGTCCACACAGGACAAGCAGAAGATGATCAGGGATTGTAGTCTCTTCTTTATTCATGAAATATGCAGGCTAGTTTAAAATTATATGATCAAGCAATCGGTCGAGTTTTTTAGGGCCGATCCCGGTTATGTGCAAGAGTTCATCCTTCGATCTGAATGGTCCCTTATTATCTCTTCTCAGAACGATTCTTTCGGCCAACTTAGGACCAATCCCAGGCAATGTGCTCAGAATTTCTTTTTCAGCACGGTTTATGGAAATTGGCTGGAAGAAGATGTTTGCTACTGCAGGCGGAAGATTGACTGCTTGGGGTACATCAGATTTATACTGAAAGGCTGCTACCCTGGAATCAAATTCCAGCGAAGCTGATGCTATGGTCATAAGGGGCAGCAATTCCGGGAAGGTTTCTTCCAATTGCTCCGGAGTGAGAAGGTATAACCCTTCTTTAACCTCGGGTGATCCTGTTATCCAGACATATTTTTCAGCTGTGTCTGATGCCGGCGTTAAATATTCTTGAAATAGAGAGGATCGGCTGGAGAAAATATTAACGGCAAGAAGGCAGAGACCAAGGACAAGAAAAACCGGAATGTTTTTCGCTAAGTTCTTTTGCAGCTTACTATCTGCTGACTGAAGAACATCTGGTTCACTAGCTCTGTTTTTTTTCATCCTTCATGAGTTTGTAGGTGATAGAATCAACCAATGCCTGCCAACTCGCCTCAAGAATATCATGAGAAACCCCTACAGTTCCCCATTCTGATTCCTGATCACGTGACTGGATCAGGACACGCACCATAGCTCCTGTGCCATGTCCACCTGAGAGTACCCGTACCTTGTAATCAGCCAATTCCATGTCTTTTAGCTTTGGATAGAAACGTGTCAGAGCTTTTCTTAATGCCTTATCCAGTGCATTAACAGGCCCATCACCGAGTGCAGCAGTGTGTACTTCACCTTCATCTCCTACAACAATCCGGATGGTAGCCTCATCCTTGGATGGTTCATCCATACTGGCTTTTTGGCTTATTACCCTGAAACCTTTAAGATCAAAATAATGGCGTCTCGTACCCAATGCCTTTCTCATCAGGAGTTCGAAAGAGGCCTCTGCGCCTTCGTACTGGAATCCCTGATTTTCCAGCTCCTTAAGCTCCTGGACAATCTGACTGACTGCGGGATCTTTACTGTCAAGATTAAGTCCGAATTTTTTAGCCTTATGCAAGACATTGCTCTTGCCTGACTGGTCAGATATGAGGATGCGCCTGACATTGCCCACCCTTTCCGGTTCTATGTGTTCATAGGTAATTGGATTGCGTTCTACCGCCTGGACATGTATTCCACCTTTATGGGCAAATGCTGACCTGCCGACATAGGGCTGGTACTTATTATGGGGCAGATTGGCAAGTTCATTGACAAAACGGGCAGTCTCATGCAAACGCTCAAGTTTTTCCGCTGCTTTGAACCGGCATTTCATCTTCAGCGCCAATCCGGCAATAATTGAGGTAAGGTTGGCGTTGCCACATCGCTCTCCAAAGCCGTTCATGGTCCCCTGTACATGGGATATGCCCATTGAAACTGCCACCATGGAGTTGCCTACAGCTGTATCAGAATCATTATGGGCATGTATGCCCAACGGAATGGTGCATCCCTTGCTTTCAAGATGACTATATAAAGCTTCAAGAATAGCAGGGATCTCGTTGGGCAGAGTGCCACCGTTGGTGTCACAGAGCACCAGGCATTCAGCACCCCCTTCTACAGCCTTATCAATAGTAGCCAGGGCATATTCGGTATTTTGTTTAAAACCATCAAAGAAATGCTCAGCATCATAGAACAGATGTTCGACATGGGGCTTCAGGTATTGCAGGGACTCAACAATAATAGTGAGATTATCCTCAAGTCCGATGCGCAGCGCATCCCTGACATGGACATCCCATGTTTTTCCGAAAATGGTAATCCCTGGTGTTTTTGCAGCAATTAATGCCTGCAGATTAGGATCCTGATCTACAGGTTTACTGAAGTTTCTGGTGGAGCCGAAAGCAGTGAGTTTGGCATGCTTCAGGGGCTGATTTTGCATGGCCTTGAAAAATTCAACCGCACTGGGATTTGAGCCGGGCCATCCGCCTTCTATAAAATCTATGCCAAGCTCATCAAGTTTCAGACTGATGCGGATTCTGTCCTCAACCGACAGGTTAAAATTCTCAGCCTGGGTGCCATCCCTTAATGTCGTGTCGTATATATCTATCTTATGATTCATAATAGTAGGAACTTTTTTATATATTTTATTGAATGTCAACCCTTTCCAGGGCAAAAGCATCGTGAAGTGCCCTGATTGCCAGTTCAGTGTATTTCTCTTCAATAACGCAGGATACCTTAATTTCAGAGGTGCTGATCATCATAATGTTAATGCCTTCATTCGCCAGAACATGGAACATGGTTGCTGCGATACCTGAGTTGTTGCGCATGCCAACGCCAACAATGGAAACTTTTGCAATATTATCCGCACCGCTTACATTTTCAGCACCAATATCCGCTGCTATTTTTTCAACCAATTCCATCGCTTTTTTAAAATCGGTCCGGGGTACTGTAAAGGTCATGTCCGTCAAGTCCCCTGCCCTGGTATTCTGGATAATCATATCCACCACAATACCGGCATCTGAAATGGGCATGAAAATTTTTGAAGCGATGCCAGGGTTATCAGGCACCTTGGTGATGGTAATCCTCGCCTCATTTTTATTATACGTCACTCCAGAAACCAACATGGATTCCATTGCTTTATCCTCCTCGACCACCCATGTTCCTTCAGTATCAACAAATGTCGACCTGACATGCAGTGGAACTTTATATCTTTTTGCCAAACCAACTGACCTGATATCGAGCACCTTGGCACCTAAGCTGGCTAACTCCAACATTTCGTCATATGAGATGCGATCAATCTTACGGGCTGAAGCACAGACGTTAGGATCAGTTGTAAAAACACCTTCAACATCAGTAAAGATTTCACACTGGTCAGCTTCAAGGGTTGCTGCAAGTGCAACTGCAGTGGTGTCCGAACCTCCTCTGCCCAGTGTGGTAATATCACCATTTTCGTCAACACCTTGAAAACCTGCGATAACAACTATTTTCCCTTGTGCAAGATGTTTTTTTACCTTATCCGTATCAACGGATTCGATTCTTGCCTTGGTGTGCATACTACTGGTGAGTATTTTAACCTGATCGCCAAGAAAGGAGATTGCATCAAATCCTGCAGCCTTTACCGCCATGGCAAAAAGAGATATGGTCACCTGTTCTCCGGTTGACAGCAGCACATCCATTTCGCGGGTGTCAGGTTGTTCCTGCACGCTATTTGCAAGTGATATTAAACGATCGGTTTCACCTGACATTGCAGAGAGCACAACAACCATCTGGTGTCCCTTGCTTCTGTAATCGAGAACCTGCTCGGCAACGGCCTTTATTTTTTCAGGTGAGCCTACTGAGGTTCCACCATATTTTTGAACGATTAATGACATTTTTAACATTGTTTTTATAAATTAAAGTGAATCGGTTTAAGAGAGAACAATGTAAACTTTATTGCCAAAAAAGCAACTATGTTTCCGCTTAGGTTGTGTTATAATGCGAGTCCATAATATTTCCAGACAAAAACAAACTTGTAATACCTTTTAGATATTGTTAGAAAACTCCAACACTTTAACTATAATAACAATTAAAAACTAAAACACCGTTTATACAGCAAAAGATTTAGAATAATGGATTCTGGAAAAATATTAATGGGTTCAACGGTCTCACTGGCAATCTGGATTGGGATTGTCCTTGTTTTACTGTTAGTTCAAGAGGATTTTAATGACAATGCCGTTGCGGTTCCTCTTTCTGCCAATCTTGAAGAACAAAGCCATGATGTCCAGATCAATATCTCCAGTCCTGACCTGGCAGCAACCTTATTAGCAGACACATCATCTGTCATTCAAACTGAAATTGCCGGCGAAATAAAAAAAGGCGAAAGTTTTGATCTGGCCATGAAGCGGCTCAAGGTGTCGAATACTGTCAGGTGCGACATCATAAAAGGTTTTGCTGAATCGCTTGATTTTAAAATGCTGCAACCCGGTGATCGCTTCACTATTGTTTTAGAGCAGGATAATTCCATCGCCCGGGCAACGTATGAATCCGGACTATTAAATACCCATATTTTAAAACGCAATGAAGATGGTAATTATTGGGCTGCCAGGCAGGCAGTCCCACTGGAATACAGGGTTGAAAGACTTTCCGGTGATATTGTTTCGTCACTTTATGCCGCGTTTTCTGAATTGGGTGAAGAGCCCAAACTCATTCACGCCTATGCTGATATTTTTGCCTCTAAAATCGATTTTAACACGGAAACCAGAGCAGGTGACAGATTTGAACTTCTGGTGGAAAAATATTTTAAAGATGATGTCTTTGTGGGATATGGAAAAATCCTGGTGGCCCGTTATCAGAAACAGAATAATGAGTATCAAGGATATCACTTTGCTTCTGAAAACACACCTGCCGGTCATTTTGATCAGAATGGAGAGGCATTGGGGACCTGGTTCATTCGGTCACCGATTCCGTTTGGCCGGGTAACATCCCGGTTTACCATGAGACGTAAGCACCCTATAGATGGTATTGTAAGACCTCACCTCGGGGTCGATCTGGCAGCACCAAGAGGTACATCGGTAATGGCAACGGCAGAAGGAAGAGTGGAGTACATTGGCAGAAAGGGAGGTTTTGGAAAAACGGTCATCCTTCGACACCATGGTGGGTATAAAACATATTACGGACATTTGAACGGGTACAAAAAAGGTTTAAAAAAAGGCAGCACCGTCCAGCAGAAAGACATTATCGGTTATGTTGGGTCGACAGGCAGATCCACCGGACCTCATCTTGACTACCGTATCCAGTATAATGGTGTTTTCAGGAATCCATTCGGTATAAAATTTAAGGCAAAAACTGTATTGCAAGATGAGGAATTGGCCATTTTCCTCCAATCGAGTGCCGAAGTTGCCGAACTTTTTAATGCTGACACAGGTGAGAAAACCTTGCTGGTCAAAAATATAACTTTGACCGAAGATCATTTGATTTCCTTTCTATAATTAACATTGATGTTAACTATTAGCCCTTTCAACGTTGTCCTGGTAGAACCGGAAATCCCCCCCAATACAGGGACCACAGCCAGGTTGTGTGGCGCAACCGACACAGTCCTTCATCTTGTTAAACCCCTTGGGTTCAGCACCGATGATAAGCATCTGAAACGTGCAGGTTTAGATTATTGGAAATATGTGAAAATTGTTTACTGGGAAAGTTTTGATGATTTTTTAACAGCCCAGGATGAAAAGAAACTTTATTTTTTCACCAAAAAAACCGGTAGACCATATACAGAAGTTGAATTTAAACCGGGAGATTTCCTTATTTTTGGCAAGGAAACGAAAGGCTTGCCGGAAGAGATAATTAAACTGTATATAGAGCGCTGTTACACGATACCGATGAGTAATAACAATATACGAAGTCTTAATCTTGCCAATGCCGCAGGCATAGTTTTGTACGAGGCTCTGCGCCAACAATCTCTCTGGTAAGGTTTGCATCTGCCATATCTCCAGGACGTTTTTGTGGAAAAAAATTATCATTTAATTGTGTCATAATACTAAATATGGAGGATTTTTCTCATGCCTGACCGCATTTACAATTTCAGCGCCGGTCCTGCTACCCTGCCTCATGAGGTACTGGTTCAGGCTGCAAAAGATATTGTCAACTTCAATGATAAAGGAATTGGGCTGATAGAGATGAGCCATCGGAGCAAGGAATTCATTGAGGTCGTTGATGAGTGTGAATCTCTACTCCGTGAACTGATGAGTATACCGGACAATTACAAGGTCCTCTTCTTGCAAGGAGGAGCCTCGACTCAGTTTGCCATGGTGCCGATGAACCTGCTCCCACCGGGAAAATCAGCCACGTATCTGAATACCGGCACCTGGTCTAAAAAGGCTATTAAGGAAGCAAAACTGTTCGGCAATGTCGATGTTGCCTATTCCAGCGAAGATACTCTTTTTGACAAGGTCCCTTTACCGGATGAATATGAGGCAACAGCGAATGCAGAATACCTCTATTTTGTATCGAACAACACAATTTACGGGACACAGTTTCATCAGTTCCCGGAAACTGATACTGATCTGGTATGTGACATGTCTTCTGATATTCTGGCAAGAACGGTCGACGTCAGCCGTTTCGGGATTATTTTTGCCGGGGCCCAGAAAAATATGGGACCAGCCGGCTGTACAGTGGTTATTATCCGCGAAGATCTGTTAAATAATGCGCCGGACAGCATTCCCACAATGTTTCGTTATAAAACCCATGCCGAAAAAGGCTCAATGTTCAACACTCCTCCATGTTTTTCTATATACACAATCGGCCTTGTTTTGAAATGGCTGAAGAACCTGGGCGGGCTGCCATCCATTGAGAAAATGAATCTGGAAAAGGCAGAGTTGCTTTACCAGGCTATTGACAACAGTGATTTTTATACGGGCCATGCCCGGTTTGATTCACGATCAATAATGAATGTTACCTTTAATCTGCCGACACCGGAACTGGAAGCACAGTTTATCCAGGAAGCTGCAGCTGTTTCGTTTGATGGCCTGAAAGGACACCGATCTGTTGGCGGTTGCAGAGCTTCTATCTATAATGCTTTTCCCAGAGAGGGAGTTGAAAAACTGGTGGATTTCATGGTTGCATTTGAAAAGAAAAACAGCTGATATATTTTGCATTACGAAGGTAATATAATTCGCCCTCCCAGTGAGGCCAACTCCATTATTCTGCAAGTTTCCGTCGGTTGTTCACACAATAAGTGCACGTTCTGCGGTCCATACAAAGGTGTGCGTTTTCGCATTAAGGATTCAGCAATTATTAACGAAGATATTGCTTTTGCTGCAAGGTATTGCAAACAGCAGAAAAGGGTATTTATCGGAGATGGTGATGCCCTGATCATACCAACGGATCGTTTGGCAGAGATTTTTTCCAGTATAAGAGAGAACCTGCCCTGGGTAAATCGTATCAGCCTTTATGGCAACGCCAGGAGTATACTGAGAAAAAATAATGAAGAGTTTCTGCGGTTGAAAAAGCTTGGCCTGGACAGGATTTACATGGGACTTGAGAGCGGCCATAATCCTACCTTGAAAAATATTCGAAAAGGAGTAAATGCGGAGCAGATGATTGAGGCGGCAGGAATGGTTCGAGAAGCAGACATCTTTTTGTCCGTCACTGTGTTGCTTGGTATTGCTGGTATTGCCGAATCTGAAATCCATGCTTCTGAATCAGGCCGTGTTTTGACAGAGATGAAACCGAACCAGATCGCAGCCTTAACGTTGATGCTTCTTGAAAATACACAACTTTATGAAGATGCTGTTTCCGGTTCTTTTCAATTGCCTGACCAGAGAATGCTC
>JAUXHH010000228.1 GCA_030621655.1 Desulfobacterales bacterium | reverse complement strand
AACCTTTGACAGTGGTGAAGGAGTAAATGTCTGGTCTGCCTGCACAACTGTCATCCTGGCTGTTAAACCGCAGATTATGAAGGATGTGCTCCTGGCTGCAAAAAGCGATATTAATGGTTCGCATCTGCTCATATCCATTGCAGCCGGGATAAAATCATCGTTTATCGATGCACATCTTTCCGGGTGCAATTGTAGAATCATACGGGTAATGCCCAATACACCTGCTTTTATTCTCGAAGCTGTATCAGCTCTAAGTGCTGGCCCCAGAACAACGCAGGAAGATATGGACATTGTAGTCACTATTTTCGATTCCATTGGTAAAACCGTAATTCTGGATGAAAAATATTTTGATGCTGTAACAGGTTTGAGCGGCAGTGGCCCTGCTTATGTCTTTACCTTTATTGAAGCCTTAATAGATGGCGGCCTGAAGGTTGGACTCAACAGATCAGATGCTGAACTCCTGGCGATGCAAACCGTACTGGGGTCTGTCAAACTGGCTATGAGCAGCAAAGAGCACCCGGCCCAACTGCGGGCCATGGTAACTTCACCAGGCGGAACAACTATTGCCGGACTGCACGAACTTGAGACAGCCGGTTTCAACGGAATAATCATGGACGCCATTGAAGCGGCAACCGAAAGATCAAAAGAGCTTGGAAAATGAAAATCCGCAAGGCCGGTATTATCTTAAAACAAGGTTCGTCCAAACCCCGTAAAATAGCCGGGGAACTTATCGCATGGCTGGCAGACAGAGGGATTGAGACTGTTGTCGATACAGTTGACAAAGACCTTGACATCCTCATCATCCTGGGCGGGGACGGCACCCTGCTGCTTGTTGCCGACAAGGCCAGCAGATACGAAATACCTGTCATGGGCATCAATCTTGGCGGCCTGGGTTTTCTTACGGCAGTAGCAGCAAAAGAACGATTTGAAGCAATGGAGCTTCTCCTGGCCGGAAAGATGCTCGTTCAAAAAAGAATATTACTGAAAACAAGGCTATTAGGAACCTCTGCTGACAGGACCTCTCCTGAAAATTACCAGTATGCTCTCAACGACGTAGTCATCAACAAAGGCGATATCGACCAGATTGTTAAGATGAGAACCTGGTCAGACCAGGAATTCATCACTACTTATAGAGCAGATGGTTTAATATTCTCAACACCGACAGGCTCCACTGCCTATAACCTGTCATCCGGCGGCCCGATAGTACAGCCCGGATTACCCTGTATCCTTGTGACACCTATCTGTCCATTCATGCTGGAAAGCAGGCCGATTCTTCTCTCTCCGGATGTAACCCTGATAACACAATTGGATGGAAAGGCTGATAATGTCAAAGTGATTGTGGACGGGCGCTTTGCCTGGAATATGTTGGAGAATTCCCAACTTGAGGTTAAAACCGCAGAAAAACCTTTATACCTGGTCAGTATGCCTCAAAAAGGATATTTTGAAATCCTGAGAAACAAACTGAACTGGGGAGGCATTGGTAATAAAATACCAAAGCTTAGGAAGTGATAAAGATAGGTTTCAAGGGTTCAAGGGTTCGAGGGGTCAAGGTAAAAAGATGAAAATTAGAATGCAGAATGTCGAATGAAAAAGTTAACCGTCGAAGTCTCCTTTCAATCGTTTATGCCCTGGAAGGGTGCTTATCTTGCAGTTAGCAGAAGAAACTTATGCCGAAAGCTGACCGTTAAATGCTGAAAGCGCTGATCACTGAGAGTGATAAAGCAACCTGCACCTAGGCCGTAACGTAATGCCCAAAAACATGTCTTTCCTTTGCCTTAAACCCTCGAAACCTTCAATCTAGAACGCCATATTAAAAACTGTACGTTGTCACGGCACACTCAACCCTCAGTCCTCAGTCCTTACTCTTATTTCTTCTGCAACTTATACTTCTTCATTTTGTACTGTAAGAGACTTTTGGTTATCCCCAGGCTTTCCGCCGCCCTTGCCTGCACATAGTTTGCATCCTCAAGAGCACGTTTCAACAACTGCTCCTCAACACCGCTTAATACTTCAGGTAAAGGAAGGTCTGTCGGCAGAAATTTCTCAAAATCGCCATCGGGTGACCAGGTCGCTGCTGCTTCACCATTCACTATACCCGGGTGCACATCTCCAGTCTGAATAACATCTTCACTGCAAAGAATAGAGGCCCGTTCAATGGTATTTTCAAGCTCGCGTACATTTCCCTCCCAGGAAAGACCTGTCAGGTATCGCAAAGCATCACCGGATATTTTCAGGTTTGGCTTGTTCAATAGTTTTGCAAATTTATTGATAAAATAATCTGTAAGCATCGGAATGTCATCTGCTCTTTCCCGCAAGGGTGGCAGGTGAATATGCAAAACATTTAAGCGGTAATAAAGGTCTTCACGAAAATGGGCGTTATCCACTTCATCCTTCAAGTCTCTGTTGGTTGCAGTTATAATCCGCACATCAACCTTAATCGGCTTTACACCTCCCACTCTTTCAAAACTGCGTTCCTGCAGCACACGCAGCAATTTTGCCTGCAGGGGAAGAGGTATGTCGCCAATTTCATCTAGAAAAAGTGTCCCGGTATCTGCAAGTTCAAACCTGCCTTTCCGCATGGAAGTAGCACCTGTAAAGGACCCTCTTTCATGACCAAACAGCTCACTTTCAAGTAAAGTCTCCGGCAGAGCGGCACAATTGACAGAGATGAAGGGGGCCTTCTCTCTGGGGCTATTTATATGAATTGCCCGGGCAACCAGTTCCTTCCCGGTTCCACTTTCACCGGTGATAAGAACGGAAGCAGTGGTAGGTGCGACTTTTTCAATCAGCTGATAAATTTCCTGCATCCTGGCATTTTTACCAATTATACTGGCAAACCCATAACGAACTTTTGCCTCACTACGCAACCGCAGGTTTTCACGCAAAAGAGAATAATGCTCGATTGCCTTTCTTATGTTCACCAACAGTTCTTCATTGTTAAAAGGTTTGGTAAGGTAATTATAGGCACCTGCTTTCATGGCCACGACGGCTTTTTCTACCTCGCCAAAAGCCGTAATCATAATAACCGGCAAATCTTTATTATATTTTTTAGTCGCACTTAAAAGCTCTAATCCGTCCATACCCTGCATACGCATATCGGTGAGAACAAGGTCAAGGTCGGTTTCCTCTACTATCTTCAACCCATCTTCACCTCTTTGGGCAGTTAAAACTTCAAAGCCTTCCTCTTTAAGAAGCTCAGAGAGTACGATCAGATAATTGGGCTCATCATCTACAACCAGAATGGTATTCATGAATGTGTCATCCTTATATTTTGCAGACCCTATGAAAGAAATTAAAATTAGTCAGATGATATTAATACAAATTTTAGAATTTCTTAGCATTTTTTT
>JAUXHH010000178.1 GCA_030621655.1 Desulfobacterales bacterium | reverse complement strand
CCTATATCATGCTGAGGTTTGGTGAAATGCGGGGAATGCTCAAAGGATTATCCAAAGAACAGGGAATAGCGGCCGTTAAGAAGTACAGGTGCAACAAGGGTAAAGGGTGGGACGTAGTGGCTAAAAGTTTAGGAGTAGAGGTAGGATCAGAAGAATTCCTGGTCCTGAAACGCGGCCATGATTTACCCGGCGGTAATAGTAGCGACCGGGTTGCTTACGTTGATAATGATCGTGGCACTGTCAACTAGGTTGACAGTGACCCTGGCCTACCCTCTTTCATAAATTCACTTATCATCACTGGTTGATGTAACGCATCAGCATTTCTACATTCTCAGGAGAGTCCCATTTAGCTGGACCAATAATTTTTTCCCGGATCACACCCTGCTTATCAACAATAAAGGTTTCAGGGAGTCCGGTAAGTCCATATTTTGTGCCGGCAAAATTATGCTCGTCACTGAGGATCGGGAATGTGAGCCCCAGTTGTGAAACAAAGTTTCTTACAGCTGGCTTTTTATCATTGTTGAATAAGGCGATCATTTCAAATTTATCTTTTGGCAGCTTTGTATAAAGTCTTTGCATGGAAGGCATCTCCTCGCGGCATGGGGAACACCAGGTTGCCCAGAAATTAATAAACACTACCTTTCCTTTCAGTTTGGAAAGTGACCAGATTTTTCCATCTAAATCGAGCGTGTCAAAATCTGGGGCCGGGTTGCCAACAGAGGCAACCGGTCTCTCGCCACATGCAGTAATGAACAAAGCAAGACACCCCGCCAAAATTAAGAACCTTATTTTTTTCATAATGATTTGTAACCTCCCAACTACCCCCAAAGGGTATTAAGTTAATTAATTAGTCCCTTACAAGTTGTTTTTTGCGTAGTTATTGTAAAAATATTTCATGAGGCTCAGCAACCAGATTGCTTGCAGCCGACAAGGGACTTATCCAGTTAGTTTTGGTCCGGATAATTTGCCCTGATTTCAGATTGAACCAATTGCAATAATTGCTTGGAGCCAAAGGTTTGGAGAGGTCTTCCATTGACAAAAAATCCAGGTGTTTTACGGACATTAAGTGTTTTGGCATCGGCAAGATCCTGTTCAATGAGTTTTGCAATCGCAGGGTCATTCATATCTCTTCTGATTTGCTCCACATTGACACCTGCCTGAGGAAGAAATTGCCATATCCTTTGAGGTTGCGGGTTGCTGTGACTGGCCCAATAGGGTTGCGACTTATACATGACATTCAATGTCTCCCAATATTTCCCTTGTTTTTTAGCAGCCTCAAGAATCTTGACAAAATAATCCGCGCCGTCATGAAATGGAGCATATCGAAGAATAAGTTTAATTTTGCCGGGATTGGTGGCTATCATTTGTTTAACGAAAGGAGAGAAAGCTGCACAGGTTTCACATGCAGGGTCCATAAACTCAACGAGATAGACTTTCGCATCATCACTACCGAGTGTCTGTGAGTGGTCTCTCACAAATGTTGAAGCGTTTTCTTGGGCCATAAAGCCGAACTTCTCAGCCTGTTTTCCTTTGTAGTAGGAACTGCCGAACATAAATGCAGCGATTAATACAAGAACTGTAAGTCCAAATATTATATGTGTTTTCATTTAGATATCCTCCTGCTTAAGATAATTAAAAGAGCTATAATTGTTGAAAATGAGAGTAAAGAAAGCATTGGTATTGACAGAAAACCGAAGAGCTCTATGTATTCTTCAGTGCATGAAACTCCCTGACTGCATGGTTGTATGCTTTCCGGTATGATTCCGGCATACAGTAATTTGTGATATAATGCCGTCAGCCAGCCTGCTATTGCTAAAGGCAGCGCATATTTCACAACATTTTTATCAAAAGGGAAAAGTCCTACTGCTAGAATTATGACTAAGGGGAACAAGAATATTCTCTGATACCAGCATAAAACACAGGGAGCAAACTCCATTACATAACTGAAAAATAAACTTCCCATGACTGACACACCGGCTACGAGCCAACATAGAAAAAGAATAGTCCAGTTTGAGGGCTTTTGATTCAAATGAGTCATTTTTTGTTGTTCTCCTAAATTGAGAGCAGAGATTTTTTTCATTTCGCCTTAACAAAATCAGGCCAGGGTAAACTGCTGGTGCGGGGCTCTCAGGTCAGAAGAATGACTGTACGTTGTGCATTAATGTGAGGCAGGGTGCTCAGGTGTTGAGAAAGTGCAGAAGAGTGATGCTTCGCTAATTGTTGCTGAGATCTTAGTTGGTTGTCAGGCAGCGCATACGATAGAATCATCTTAGCAAAGGCTGGTAAAGTGATTGCAGAAGGCCGGTTAAATGCATTTTGGTTTGACAATGAAACATCTACACAGTCATTGTTCTTTTTTTCTGCAAGGGCAGAACAGTGTTCATCAGAGAGAAGCAGGCCTGTGTCAACAGAGGAATGGCAGTCGGCAAGATAGAAATTTGGGTCAATTATATGATTTTCATCCTTATCCAGGCATAATGCCAAAGCTGTAGTGCCGGCTGGAAAAGAAGACAGGAAAACTGCTGCCAACACCAGGCAGATCAGACGGTTGAACGATTTTTTAGATAAGATTTCAGTCATAAATTAATTTGAGCCCATCACTCAATTATTATCACGGTTAATGAAATATAAGCAGTTTTAATGTAAAAGCAAAGCGCTGGAGGATATAATTTTTTCAGCTATCTAAGATAGATCAGTTGGTTATTTGCGCAGCGCTCTGTCCTGCGAGCCAGCCGGTTGAGAATGCCGCCTGCAGGTTGTACCCCCCGGTGTCAGCCTGAATATCCAGCAGTTCCCCTGCAATGAAGAGCCCTTTTATTTTCCTGGATTCCATGGTCCTGGGGTCAATCTCCCGGGTATCTATTCCCCCGGCCGTAATAATTGCCTCGGCAAACGGCCTGTATCCGACAACCTCCAGCCGGAAATCCTTGAGCCAGGTCCTGAGCAGCCTGCGCTCCTTTGCAGAGATATTGCAGACAGGGTGATCGGCAGGTATGCCTATAAGATCGAGACAGACAGGCACCATCTCGCGGGCTAAAAGCCCCCGCAGAAGGCTGCTGATCTGTTCTTTGCCCCGCGAAGCAATGTCGCGCTGCAGACGGGCATCGAGTTTTTTTTCATCAAGGGCAGGTTTGAGGTCAATGGAAAGGGTAACTTTGGCCCCGCTGCGCAAGCTGTCGACTGCTTCACCGCTCAGGGTGAGAATTGTCGGGCCGGTCACTCCGAATTCGGTAAATACCAGCTCACCGAATTGTTCCCTTTTTTTCCTGCCGTTAATGAGCATGCGGACGTTGATATTGCGAAGATTGAGCTCGGCCATTCTTTTTGCTGCACCGCCGGAGGTTACAAGCGGCACAAGGGCCTGGCGGATCGGGATTACCGTATGTCCTGCGGATTCACAAAGGCGGTAGCCGTCTCCGGTGGAACCGGTAGCCGGATAGGAGGCTCCGCCCGTGGCAAGGATAACGACATCACAGGGGATCTCCCTGCCTTCGGAAACAACACCGGTGATCCGTTTATCATGTATCAGTATTTTATCAACGGTCGCGGAGTTTTTGATCCGGACCTTGGACCTTTTATTCCATTGCAGAAGAACTTTCTGGACATCCGGTGCTTTGCCGCTTGCAGGAAAAACACGGCCGCCTCTTTCAGTTACCAGCTCCAGGCCCAGCCCATTGAGGAATTCCATCAGATCGGTATTGAAGAATCGGGCAAAGGCCTGCCGAAGAAAAGGGCCGGTTTTGCCGAAATGGGAAATAAAGTCGGATATCTCGGCAATATTTGTGATGTTGCAGCGGCCCTTTCCTGTGATACAGAGTTTGAGTCCGACCCGTTTCATTTTTTCAAGCAGAAGTGTTTCCGCCCCTGCTTCAGCTGCCTGTCCCGCAGCCATAAGCCCTGCCGGGCCGCCGCCTATGACAATTACTCTTCGTGCCTTCATAGTTGTTGGTTTTCTTTGTTAGATGGCTATTGGTACGTTTTGTCATTGTGCTGCAGCCAGCCTGCCACATGACGGCCACTTGGATCATGATGTGTCCAATGAACGACGCCTCCTTTTGAGTTCCACTCGTATACTCCGTAGAACGAGACAGCATCTCCTTTTCTGAGGGAAGAAATTCTGGGGGCAAGGTCAATGTTGTGGGCAATAAGCAAGGTTTGGCCGGAATCGAGTCTCAAAATAAAGCGCTGAT
>JAUXHH010000195.1 GCA_030621655.1 Desulfobacterales bacterium | reverse complement strand
GTACAACAGAGGGCTCCAGCCGCACTTGCATAGGCAAGGCTTTCACACCACTCCCTCTTTTCTGCCAGACAGGCTGCCAAAGCGCCATGAAACACATCCCCGGCCCCGGTTGTGTCAACTGCCTTTATCCTGCATGTATCCACTCGGCCTGACCCTTGAGCGTTTTTCCATACCAGGCCCCTTTCTCCAACAGTGATTACAACGTTGGGCGCATAAGCCCCTAATTTTTCAAGTGCTTTGTCCTCGGTTGACTCCCCGGTGAAACCAAGCCCAAAGCTCTCTGAACAGACAAGGTAATCCACCAGACCTGCCAGCTCCTCAGTGCCGCTATGTATCGAGCCTGCATCAAGCAGGGTGATGATGCCCCTTTGCCGGGCGGACTTTGCCAGGGCAGGCGATATGTTAGGTTCATGACCATCAAAAAGAATCACTTTGGCATTAATAGAGGAAAAATCTACGGAGTCAGGTGCAAGAAAACTTTCAGGCTTTCTGTAATTGACTAAAGCCCGGCTGCCATCGGGCTTAACCATTACCACGGACAGGGCTGAGGAGTACTCTCCTCTTGCAACCAGATCAATGTTCACTCCAGCCTGCTGCAGCTCATCAATATGGGCGTTGCCGAAGATATCATTGCCAAGGTAGCCAACAAAGGCAGATTGCAGGCCAAGACGGGACACCGTGACTGATGCGTTGGCTGCAGGCCCTCCTCCGCAGCCGGTGAACGAACTTGCCCTTATTTTTTCATCCTGCTCCGGATGGCGGTCAACGGAATAGACGAGATCATAGGTGCCTGCACCCACACAGAGCACATCAATGGAATATGTTTTATTCAAAGACATAACGGTATTACCTGTAAACTTTATTTGCAAATAACCATTAAAAAGAAATGAACACCATAGAAAATGCATCACTTTTGGTAAACACTTATTAGTTTTTGCCATCAGATTTCGTTCAGGCAAATAAATTCCGGCCCTGTCATTTTACTGCTATATTATTAGCAGCCCATCAAGCTTGCTTTCCTCCCCAATTTTACGTAAGTTATTTGCTCCATGAAAAAGAGTAATGAAATTCCAAAAACCGTGGCTGTGGCCACCCTTGGCTGCAAGGTCAACCAGTGTGAGTCAGCCTCATTTAAATCCGGTTTTGAGGAGCAGGGATTAACTGTCAGCCCGTTTAATAAACCTGCTGACATTTATGTCATTAACACCTGCACTGTCACTGCCAAGGCTGCGGCCCAGTCAAGACAACTCATCCGCAGGGCACAGCGCACCAATCCTCAAGCCAAGGTTGTAGTGACCGGCTGTTATGCCCAGATTGATCCCCAGAAGATCAGGGAAATTGAAACCAGTCCCATCTCAATTGTGGGTAATGGGAACAAACACCAGCTATTGGATGTGGTTCTTTCAGATAAAAATGCAGAAAAATATTTCGATGATATTGCATTACAGAAAGAGATCAGCCTGCTTCCTGTTAAACGTTTTCCCGGCCGCACCAGGGCTTTTTTAAAAATACAGGACGGCTGCAACAACTTCTGCTCCTACTGTATTGTTCCCTATGCCCGGGGCCGGAGCAGAAGCCTTGCGTTAGATAAGGTGCTGGACCAGGCGCTTGATTATGCTGACGAAGGCCACAGGGAAATAGTGATAACCGGAATTCATGTCGGGCATTACGGCCTGGACCTGGAGCCCCCTTTACATTTATTTCACCTGCTGAGAAAACTCTCGGCTCTGACTCCTGAAGTGCGATATCGTCTCAGTTCTCTGGAGCCGAGCGAAATCAACAGGGATATCCTGGAATTTATGGCAGAAGAGAATAACTTTATGGGCCACCTCCATATCCCCCTGCAGAGCGGCAGTGATACAATCCTTAAAAAAATGAACCGCAGGTACTCAGTGAAACAGTTTACGGAAAAAGTAATCCGCTGCAAAGAAATGGTTCCTGAGGCAGCAATAGGGGTCGATGTGGTGGTTGGTTTTCCAGGCGAGACAGAAGAAGATTTTCTTAAAACATATGAGCTACTTGTGAATTTACCCATTACCTATTTTCATGTCTTTCCCTACTCTAAACGACCCGGAACCCCGGCTGCAAAAATGGAGAACCAGGTTCCTGCAAAAATCAAGAATGAGAGAGTTGCGGTTCTGCGCAAATTAGATCATAAAAAGAGAAGCGCTTTTTATGGCAGCCGGATTGGCAAGGTGCATCAGGTGTTGGTTGAATCTGAAAAATCAGCTGCCGGTCTGGCCAAAGGATTTACTGATAACTATATCCCGGTGCATTTTGAGGCAAAGCCCGAACATATCAACAGGGTGCTCCCGGTGAAGCTGGAAAGACTAGAGGAGCGCTTTGTAATTGGAACTCTCTTATAGAATCTTTGTTTCATTTTGAGAAAAACATACCGTAACCCTACTGCAGCATGAATGGAGAAATAATAGCAATCGGCAATGAACTGACGTCCGGCAGGGTGCTTAATACCACCAGCCGTTTCGCTGCCGGCCTGCTTTTCTCGGCAGGCCATGAAATCAGTGCCATGTCCACTATTGGAGATACTCCTGCAGAGATCAGCAAAACCCTCAAGCGCGCGATAAAACGTTCTGACTTTATCATCGTAACAGGTGGGCTGGGCGCAACAAGTGATGATATGACCAGCGAAGTTGTGGGGCAGGCCCTTGGGCGGCCCACTGTTTTTCACCCCGAGATTTTTGCAAAGATAAAAGCGCTGCTTTCCAAGCCGGATGATCAGGTCCTGAGTGATTTGCAGAAACTTGCCCTGCTGCCGACAGGGGCCGAGGTACTCAACCCTGAAGCCAGGATGGCGGGATATCTTCTGGTGCATGACAACAAACCAATCTTTTTCCTTCCCGGTGTTCCCCATGAAATGCAGGAATTGCTCGCCGATACGGTCATTCCAAGACTTGGTCTATGGCAGGAGGGTGCGGCAAAACTGGTCAAACAAAAAGTGTTTAAGGTTTTTGGATTGGGTGAAATAGAAATTAACCGGCGTGTGGCCCATCTTGAAAAAGAGGAAGACGGCAGGGTCCGCATCGGATATTACCCGGTCTTCCCGGAAGTGCATCTGAGTCTTACCGTCATAGATGAAGACAAGTCGGAAATTAAACGCACATTCCAGCACCTTGAAAATGAGATTGAACTTTCCCTTGGTGATTCTCTCTTTGGCACTGATGATGACACCATGGAAAGCGTGGTGGGTGAACTCCTGCAAAGTCAGGGCAAAATCCTGGCCACGGCTGAATCATGCTCAGGAGGACTCATCGCCCACAAGATCACAACTGTGCCGGGAAGTTCTAATTATTTTGTCGGCGGCTTGGTTGCCTACAGCAATCAATTAAAAGAAAAACTTCTGGGTTTAGATCCTTCTCTGCTCGCCAGTCACGGCGCTGTCAGTTCTGCAGTGGCCAGGGCAATGGCTGACTCCATCAGGCATAAAACCGCAGCTGATATAGGTGTGGCGGTTACCGGCATAGCAGGCCCGACAGGCGGTACTTCGGAAAAACCTGTGGGCACTGTATTTATCGGCCTCTCCACCCCTGATGAAACAGTTGACATCCCCTGCCGTTTCCCGGGAGACCGCTGGCAGGTACAGGAGTTAACCGCCGTAAAATCCCTGGATCTGGTACGGCGTCTACTCCTTGGCATGAAACTGCAAGCAAACTGATATTATTGATAGGGGAAAAAGAGAGAGCTAATCCGGCTTTCTAAAATATATTCAGATCAGCGCAAAATCTATTTTAAAGTTTTGACATATTTATTAGGATAACATGTCGACCGCAGTAATCATGCGGAACAAACCTAACATATATAATAAAATCAAATAATTAGATATTCTGCTGACGCTATACTTTTTCAAACAAGGAGCAATCAATATGG
>JAUXHH010000126.1 GCA_030621655.1 Desulfobacterales bacterium | reverse complement strand
TCTCTCACTGCAAAAAATATCAAAGAGTCACGAGCGACATCTTGAACATCTACTGCAACATTCTGTTTACTGAATCAATAGGAATTTATAACGTTATAGAGGGTATCCCGCTCTATGGGGATACGTCCTGCTTCCTGGATCATTCGGAGAAGCTGTTCGCGTGACATGGCCTGCTCTGTTTCTGCGCCTGCCATATGGGTGATAATCTCCTCTTTTACGGTACCGTCTACATCATCAGCTCCATAGGAAAGTGCTATCTGGCTTAACTTCTGGCCAATCATTACCCAATAGGCTTTGATATGAGGAAAATTATCAAGAAAACAACGCGCTACGGCAATATTCTTCAGGTCGTCGACTCCGGAAGTCCTGGACAATTGTGACAATTCAGTATTTTGGGGATGAAAAGACAATGGGATAAATGCAAGGAACCCTTTTGTTTCATCCTGCGCTTTCCGCAACATGTCAAGGTGTTGCACCCGCTCCTCCAGTGACTCAATGTGGCCATAAAGCATGGTGGCATTCGTATACAATCCAACTTTATGGGCGGTTTGCGCCACCTCGATCCAACCGCTTCCCGAAAGTTTCTTTTCACAGGTCAGTTCTCTGATCCTCGGGCTGAAAACCTCAGCCCCCCCTCCGGGAATGGAGCCAAGCCCTTCTTTTTTCAGATCTTCCAGCACTCCTGCTGTTCCAAGTCCTGAAATTTCTGCCAGGTGGGCAATCTCCACACAGGTAAACGCCTGAATATGAACGTCAGGCCTCTCTTCCTTTATAACTTTCAGCAGATCAGTGTAATACGAATAGGGCAGATCAGGATGTATGCCGCCTACCATATGAATCTCGGTGATGGGCTCGGACAGTCGCTCCCGCACCTTTTGCCTCACCTCTTCAATGCTCATCTCATAAGCAAGGTCGGAATCCTTGTCCTTACCAAAGGCGCAGAATTTACAAAGGTTGGTGCAGATATTTGAGTAGTTGATGTGCTGATTGTAGATAAAATACGCTTTTTGGCCGTTTATCCTTTCACGCACTATGTTGGCGAGGTAGCCGACGGCCAGAAGATCAGGACTTTGAAAAAGACGAAGCCCATCTTCAACACTTATTCGTTCACCGTCCTGTACTTTTTCAAGAATATCACCCAGTCCTGCTTTTTGTATCAAAGAATCCATCTTATTATAGGAGTTAGCGCACTCAAATGCAGCTATACTGCATGTTGCGGTTAATCAAGGAAATTTTTAAGTTTGTCTCTCCGACTTGAATGCCGGAGCCTGTTGAGTGCCTTTTTCTCAATCTGCCTGATACGCTCACGGGAAACATTAAAACGCTTACCAATCTCTTCCAGGGTATATTCCGCCTTCTCCCCGATACCGAAACGAAGCCGAATGATCTTTTCTTCCCGCTCACTCAGGGTGCAAAGAATTGTCTTTACTCTGCTGGACAATTCACGATTTTGCACAGCTTCATATGGAGATATTGATTCCTGATTTTCCAGAAAGTCACCCAAAGTACTGTCATCGTCCCCAATCGGTGTCTCCAGAGAGATCGGCTCTCTTGAGGCCTCAAGGATTGCCAGGATCTTATCCATAGGCAACTCTGTTTGCTTGGCAATCTCAACCGGGGTCGGTTCCCGTCCCAGTTCTTTTAAGAGAGAATAGAAGGCCTTAAAAAATTGACTCCGCAACTCAAGAAAATGAACAGGGAGCCTGATGGTCCTTGTTTTATCTAATATGGCCCGTGTAATTGCCTGTCTGATCCACCAACTTGCATAGGTGCTGAATTTGTTACCCTTGGTGTAATCAAAACGGAATACGGCCCGCATGAGGCCAAGATTACCTTCCTGTATGAGGTCTGCCAGGGTCAACCCCTGATGCATATAACGTTTTGCTATACTGACAACCAGCCTCAGGTTGGCCCGTATCATCTCATCCTTAGCAGCCTCAATAGAGCGGACATATGCCTCTATCTTGGTGTGCAACTCAAAAAGTCCTCTGATATCAGGACATTCCGCTTTACATCGCGCAACAGATTCCTTCATGAAGTTAAGCTGCTGCTTTTTGGGTTTTAAGGATGGATCCCTTTTTTCCCACAGCTCGATACGGTCCTTGAGAATTTGCATCTCGGGTACATCCGACTCATCCTGACGAATAGCCTTAATAATAGCATCGAAACCTTCACGAATCGTACGGCTGTAGATTCCTTCCTCCTCAGGGGTTAAAAGCTCAAAACGACCCATTTCCCTGAGATACGTTGTGGTTGTCTCTTCAGGATCATGCGGTTCGTCAGCCGGATCAGTAGATGATATGGCACCTGTCGTACCATCTTTTGCTTTTACAAGTGAACTGGCGCCGCTTTTTTTAAAGTCATCCCATGTCTCACCGGAAAGAGTTCTCTTCTGACCCGATTTTCCTTCAGATACTATTTCGATGTTGTTTTCTGCCAGAAAATCAAAAATTTCTTCTATGATGCTTGTTTCTTTTATATCGTCGGGAATAAGTTCGTTTAACAGAGTAAATGAAACACATCCTTCAATTTTACCTGCATCAAGCAACTTAGCTTTAATTGTCACTAGCATTAAAACAATACCCCTTTACTCTTCTTAGTTATATTTGATGACTCAACAAGGTCCCACAAAAAACCTTCTGAGTTTTCATGCACAAAAATGATAATTCAGCAAGAAAAAAAAGCACTTCTGACATTTTTATTTTATCATTAAAAAATAGCTGCGAGAATGTTTCATATACGCTGCCCAGGCATTAATATCTCCCATAAAACGAAAAGTCTTTATAATTACCTCAATTCTTACAAAAAAGAAATGAAAAAATTACATTTTCAGAGAGGCAGGAATCAGGCAATAAAAAAAATCAGCTGCAAATTTTGACTCCCCTGTCCAGTAAAACTTCAATATCTTGACACACTCGAAAATCTTTCACTATACTCAGCCAGACAACAGGTAATTAATCTAGTAAAAAGTAAGACCGAAAAGGTCAGGAGACAAGGAGACATGTTATTTTATTGCATAGGTGTAAACTGCCTTGAATAAAACGCTTACATCATGATTTTCCAGGAGAATAATTCCCTCAAACTTGCCATCAGACTCTCATGATTGAAAAACGAACCAGCGGCATTCTCATTCACCTGACGTCACTTCCAGGAAAGCACGGTATTGGAGACTTTGGCCCTGGTGCTTACATGTTCATAGATTTTCTCTCTGCTTCCGGGCAGAGTTACTGGCAATTCTTGCCGACCGGACCAACCAGTACTGTTTTTGACAACTCGCCTTACATGTGCAGATCAGTGTTTGCCGGCAACCCCCTACTCATCAGCCTGGAGTTACTCCAGGAGAACAATTATCTCTCTACTGATGACCTGGAAAGATCGCCTGAATTTTCTGAGCATGTCGTTAACTATCCCAAAGTAGCAGCATGCAAAAATGCACTGGTAAAAAAAGCCTTTGAAAATTTTTCACACTCAGAACCAAGTATTCATTTTAAAGATTTTTGTGCTAATCATAAAGAATGGCTCGATGACTATGCCTTATTCATGAGCTTCAGGGAAGAGTTTAATTCCAGCCCCTGGTATGAATGGCCGGATTTTGCTGCCCGTCGAAGCGGTAAAGCCTTCACCCAATATGCATCAAAAAAAGCCCAGGAGCTTCTGTACTATAAGTTTGTCCAGTTTGTTTTCTTCAGCCAATGGCAAAAAATATACGACTACGCCCATGCAAAAAATATTTCACTGATTGGTGATATCCCGATATATGTCGCATTAGACAGCTCGGACGTCTGGGCAAACCAGGAACTCTTCAAAATAAATCCCAAGACCCTCAAGCCGATTAAAGTTGCCGGGGTGCCTCCTGATTACTTCAGTGAAACAGGCCAACGCTGGGGAAACCCGGTCTATAAATGGAAAACTGCCGACAATAAATATAACAAAAAACTCTACGACTGGTGGTTGCACCGCTTCAGTCAGATATTTTCAATGATGGATATGGTCAAGATTGATCATTTCAGGGGATTTGAAGCCTTCTGGGAAATTCCGGCCCGTGATAAAACTGCGGTCAACGGCAAATGGACAAAAGGTCCGGGGAAATCTTTTTTCACATACCTGAAAAAAGAACTCAAAGAGCTGCCAATTATTGCCGAGGACCTTGGAGTAATTACTCCCCCTGTTGAAAAAATGAGAGATGAACTCGGTTTTCCCGGCATGAAGATATTGCAGTTTGCCTTTGAATCAGATGTGAAAAATCCCTATCTGCCTCACAATTACGAACAGACTAATTCCGTAGTCTATACAGGCACCCATGACAACAACACGACCCTGGGTTGGTTCATGGGGAATAAACTTTCCGACGAGGCCAGAAATAGTATCAGAAGGTATCTTAACAGCTATGACGACAAGCATATTGCCACTGAATTTACACGTTTAGCAATGTCTTCAATAGCTGACCTGGCTATTATTCCCATGCAGGATATACTTGGTTTTGGAGAAGATTGCCGGATGAATAAGCCTGGCACCCAATCAGGCAATTGGCGCTGGCGCTGCGCTCCACATTTCTTCAGCAATGAAGTGTCGCAGCGTTTACGTGATATGACTATTTTTTATAACCGTTCAGGTTGAAAGTTCCTATTAATTGAGGAGACCGTCATGGATGTTTTAGTTTTCCTGGGAAGTCCCCGCAAAAAAGGAAACTCAGAGGCATTAACAGAAGCGCTGCTTGAAGGTGTAAGGGACGAAGGAGGAATGCCGGAGATCATAAGACTCTGCGACCTCAAAATATCACCATGCATCAGTTGCGGCGGCTGTGACAAGACAGGTAAATGTGTTGTTGAGGATGACATGACTCCCCTTTATGAAAAGATCATCTCTACTGACAAAATTATCCTTGCATCCCCAATTTTTTTCTATGGCATCACCGCACAGGCCAAAGCTTTCATCGACAGAACCCAGGCTCTCTGGAACCGTAAAAGGCTTCTACAAAGGAAAGGTGAGTGGGTTGATAATCCGGAGCGAAAGGGCTTTTTCATCTCCGTTGCCGCAACCCGCGGATCCAAGATTTTTACAGGAGCAATCCTCACCATGAAATATGGCTATGATGCCATGGGTATGCAATATGCTGGTGAATTTCTTGTAAGCGGACCTGATAAATGCGGTGATATGGCTAAGAATGAAATAAAACTTGCCGAGGCAAAAGAAGCCGGAAGGAACTTTATACTTGGGCTAAATGCTCATGTTGACTAGCAGGACTCCCAACAATTACTTGACAAACAGGACAGCATCCTTTAAAAAACGCCGATCATCAGGCCCCATCGTCTAGCGGTCAGGACTCCGGCCTCTCACGCCGGCAACAGGGGTTCGATTCCCCTTGGGGTCACCATTACTTAGAGTAAGGCTTCAGCCGATTTGGTTGGAGCCTTTTTTATTGGCAA
>JAUXHH010000028.1 GCA_030621655.1 Desulfobacterales bacterium | reverse complement strand
AGTGAAAGCCCTGAGGTTTTTGTCCTGGGAATAGGATTTTTGAAATTGAAGAATGAAGATTGAAAATTGAAGATTATCAGTATACAAAATTATCGTCATACGAATATGAAGACGATTGGACGGCTGATGATTGACAGGTTAAGGGCGCAGGGCTGAAGGCGCAAGGAAAAGAAAGGCAAAGAGTAAAAGAATGAAAAAATTGAAAATCGAAGATTTTTCACCATAAATTTTCAATCTTCAATCTGCAATTTTCAATTAAATAGAACAAGGAGGAAGAAGACTTGTCGGGACATTCTAAGTGGAGCACCATTAAAAGAAAGAAAGGTGCACTCGATGCCAAGAGGGGCAAGATTTTTACCAGGCTTATCAAGGAAATTACTGTTGCTGCCCGGATGGGCGGCGGTGATCCTGAGGGTAATCCCAGGCTGCGTTCTGCTATTGCAACAGCCAAGTCTGAAAATATGCCCAAGGATAATATCGAGCGGGCAATCAAGAAAGGAACCGGGGAACTGGAAGGTGCAGTGTATGAGGAAATATCCTATGAGGGATATGGGCCTGGCGGTGTTGCTGTCCTGGTGGATTGCATGACCGATAATAAGAACCGGACAGTGGCTGACATACGGCATGCTTTCAGCAAAAGCGGGGGCAATCTCGGAGAGACCGGGTGTGTTTCCTGGATGTTTGAAAAAAAAGGTTCCATCCTGATCGACAAGGATACCATTGATGAAGAGGAACTGATGGATAAGGCTCTTGAAGCCGGTGCGGATGATGTCGTGGAAGAGGATAATGTTTTTCAGGTGGTGACAACACCGGATGATTTTGAAGCGGTACGGGGAGCCTTGGAAACATACGGAATCAAGTTCATTGAGGCCTCAGTTGCAATGATCCCGCAGAATGTTGTTGATATCACCGAGGTAAAACCTGCCAAACAGATCTTAAAGCTCTTGGAAAGCCTTGAAGAGCATGATGATGTGCAGAATGTCTTTTCTAATTTTGACATTCCGGATGAGATAATGGAAGCGGTCTCCTGAATTAATCTTTTTAGATTCGATATAGCAAAAATCAATGTCTAAACAGGAAAGCCTGCGCATCCTTGGGATTGATCCTGGTTCACGCGCTACCGGCTATGGAGTAATAACTAAAAAAGCTAACCGTCTGTACTATGTCACCTGCGGGGTCATAAGGCTTGGTAACAAATATGCGTTTAATGACAGGCTGAAGGTAATATTTGACGGTTTGTGCGAGGTCATTGAGACCCATAAGCCGACTGTGGCGGGAGTTGAGGATGTTTTTGTGGCTGCTAATCCACGCACGGCACTGAAACTGGGACATGCAAGAGGTGCGGCTGTCCTGGCAGCCTTGCAGAGTGGTTTGAGGGTCTATGACTATACACCCAGGATGGTAAAACAGGCTGTTGTGGGCTATGGCAATGCCGATAAACAACAAGTCCAGCAGATGGTGCGTGTGCTCCTGCAGTTGTCAACCCCGCCAAGTTCTGATGCGGCAGATGCACTGGCCGTGGCCATGACCCATGCTAACCAGACGATAATTGATGGAGAGATAGTAAAAAAATGAAGATTTGAAAAATTGAATATTGAAAATTTATGGAAGAAAATCTTTGATCTTCTGTTAATCACCAGCAGTATTGTCGGTCAACGAAACAGATCAACGATTGACAGTATGCTGATAATCTTCATTCTTTAATTTTCAATATTATTGCCCTTGAACCCTTGAACCCTTGACCCCTCGAACCCTTGAAACCTTTTAATTAACCTTTAACCTTATTGCCTAATATTATGATTTCCTGTTTAAAAGGAGAGCTTTTCCATAAAGCACCGGAAAAGGTGACCATTCTTGTTAACGGTGTGGGATACGAAGTATTTCTCTCATCGACCAGTCTTGAAAAGTTGCCGCAGCTTGGTGAGGATGTCTTTCTGCACACCTTTACCTATGTGCGGGAAGATACTTTAACCCTCTTTGGTTTTGCAGATACTGATGAGAAGGCAATGTTCCTGCTGCTCATCAATGTTTCAGGTGTAGGGCCAAAGCTGGCCTTATCTATCCTGTCAGGCATCCGGCCTGTGGATCTGGCACGTTCCATTGCTACAAGAGATATAACGAGGTTGACCGGATTATCCGGAGTTGGCAAGAAAACTGCCGAGAGGCTCTGCCTTGATTTGAAGGATAAAGTAGGATTAATTGTAGGCGGGGATGAAGATCTGCCTGATTTCTCTGCAGGCTCCCAGGTGGAAGGCAGTAAAGAAAAGGATGTTATTTCCGCACTTGTAAACCTTGGCTATCCCCAGAGTCGGGCCTATATTGCCCTGTCAGAGGTTAAAAGACGTTTTTCTCCGGAGTCCCTTGCTGAAATGCGTGTAGAAGACTTGATTCGAGAGACATTGAGGTCACTGGCATGATTGATGAAGAAAGAATTGTCAGCGGCCAGGCTGAACCGGAAGACTTTCCCGTTGATAAGAATTTGCGGCCCAAGAAGCTTGGGCAGTACATCGGCCAGGAACTCGTTAAAAGAAATCTGGATGTGTTCATTCGGGCTGCCAAAGGCAGAAACGAACCATTGGATCATGTCCTTTTCCATGGATTACCAGGCCTTGGCAAGACAACGCTGGCCTATATTATCGCCCATGAAATGGGATCAAATATTAAAGTGACTTCAGGTCCTGTCATTGAACGACAGGGTGATCTGGCTGCCATTCTGACCAGCCTGGAACCGGGAGATGTATTTTTCATTGACGAAATCCATCGTTTGAATCATGTGGTCGAGGAAATACTGTACCCGGCAATGGAAGACTTTCAACTGGACCTTGTGATAGGGCAGGGGCCCGGTGCGCGTTCTGTAAAAATGGATCTGCCGCGGTTTACCCTTGTGGGGGCAACCACCCGTACCGGTCTTCTGACGCCGCCACTGAGAGACAGATTCGGGGTAATGCTGCGTCTTGATTTTTACTCAACCGATGAACTGGTGCAGATTGTCAAACGCTCTGCAAAGATACTGGACCTTAAGGTGGATGATGCCGGCGCAAAAGAGTTGGGGCGCAGGTCAAGGGGGACACCACGTATTGCAAACCGGCTGCTGCGAAGGGTCCGTGATTTTGCAGAGGTGGGCGGGCATTCTGTAATTACCGCCAAAGTTGCTGACAATGCCCTGGAAATGTTGGCCGTAGATAAAGAAGGGCTGGATGAAATGGACCGGCGCATTCTTCTGACCATTATTGATAAATTTGGTGGTGGGCCGATAGGCATTGAAACATTGGCAACTGCAGTAAGTGAAGAGAAAAGCACTCTGGAAGACGTATACGAGCCGTTTTTGATTCAATCCGGTTTTTTGACTCGTACACCAAGGGGTAGAATGGCCACTGCCTTGACCTATGAACACTTCGGCCGCCCTTTTAATAAGAAGGAAGAGGCGGGAACATTATTTTAATTGAAAATTGAAGATTGAAAATTGTTGGCCTACAAAACGTCTGGTGCTCAACAAATATATAAATGAGGGACAAAAGTGTAAATTTAATAATTGATATTGAAAATCGAAAGATGAGATTTTCTACCTCAAATCTTCTGTCAGTCATCAGCAATTTTTGTATGCTGACAATCTTCCATTTTCAATCTTCAATTAATACAGTGCATCCCTTGAATCCCTGACTTTTGAGCCCTGATTTTACATTGAAAGTGCCAACTGAATAATCGGAGTAGCCATGGACAAGAAATTGACAATTCAAGACATCATCATGATGAAGAAGGATGGTGAGAAGGTTTCAATGCTCACCGCTTATGATGCAAGTTTTGCCGGTTTGATTGATGCAACCGGTATTGAAATGGTCCTTGTCGGCGACTCATTGGGTATGGTACTTCTTGGTTATGATTCCACCATTCCGGTAACAATGGAGGAGATGCTCCATCATTGCCGCGCTGTAAGCAGAGGAGTTAAACGGGCTCTTATGGTTGGCGATATGCCGTTTATGTCCTACCAGGTCTCCGAAAGCGAGGCAATTACCAATGCAGGCAGATTCCTCAAAGAGGCCGGCTGTGATGCAGTCAAACTTGAAGGCGGCACCGAGATGTGCGATAAAGTGAAGGCAATTGTCAGGGCAGGTATTCCGGTTATGGGACATATCGGTTTGACTCCACAGACCGCTTCGCAACTTGGTGGCTATAAGGTTCAGGGCAAAGATGCTGACTCGGCCCGTAAATTATTGCAATCAGCCAGAGACCTGGAGGAGGCTGGTGCTTTCTCAATTGTTCTCGAATGTATCCCTGCCGAGTTGTCTGAAGCAATTACCAAGGCGGTTTCTATACCGACCATCGGTATTGGAGCTGGAAAGCACTGTGACGGCCAGGTGCTTGTGACCCATGACATGGTTGGCATGTTTGAAAAATTCATACCTTCATTTGTCAAACAGTATGTAAATCTGGCATCACAGATTAAAAAGGCGGTTGCAACCTACCACGAAGAGGTCAAGAATGGTTCTTTTCCGGCCGAGAAACATAGTTTCAATATGCAGCTTGATGTCCAGAACCTGCTTGATGATGAGTAAGTAATGAGAAAGTCTCGATGGATTAATTCATAAAGAAACAGAATAGGTTATGAGAATATTACAGAGTTTGGAAATTACTGCAGCGGTCAGGGAATTGGCCATGAGTGCGTCCTGTGATCTTGAACCGGATATCCTGGACAGCTTGCTTGCTGCCAGAGACCGGGAAAAGTCACCACTGGCAAAAAACGGGCTGGAAATGTTGATAACAAATGCAAACATTGCCAGCCGTGAACAGATTCCTGTTTGCCAGGATACAGGAATAGGTGTTGTTTTTGTCAGTGTTGGCCAGGAAGTCGTTGTTGAAGGTGATTTGGAACAGGCTATTCAGGAGGGCATTCGGGCCGGTTATGAGGATGGCTATCTGAGAAAATCTGTCTGTGACCCGGTAACGAGAAAGAATACAGGCACCAATGTCCCTGCTGTAGTTCATCTTGAAATGGTTTCAGGAGACAGAGTGCGTATCGGCTTCCTGCCAAAAGGCTGCGGCAGTGAAAATATGAGCGGTCTTGTTATGCTGCCTCCTTCGGCAGGAATAGCAGGAGTTGAGGATTACGTGGTGCAGAAAGTGAAGGATGCAGGCTCCAATCCCTGTCCTCCGGTGGTTGTTGGTGTTGGCCTGGGCGGTACATTTGAAAAAGCTGCCCTGCTTGCAAAAAAGTCGTTACTTCGTCCTCTGGGAACCTCAAATCCTGATGCAAACGTTGCAGAGATTGAGCAGAGAATTTTGCAAAGGCTCAATAAGGAAGGACAGGGAGTCATGGGCTGGGGAGGCGTCAATACAGCATTGGCAGTGCATATGGATACGTATCCTACCCATATTGCCAGTTTGCCGGTGGCCGTCAACATCCAATGTCCTGCTCACCGACATAAAGAAATTGAATTATAAATTCACGAACGAGATTACAGTGTCTACGTCGTCATCGGCTATTCCGCATAGCTTTACTATGGCGGAACAGCCTCTTTCTAGTATCCACCGCAGGTAAACGACCGAAGGGAGACTCCGATCTCGTTCGTGAATTGAATTTAGATTTTCAAAAAACAAAATGATAGAAAATCTGAAAAACAACTCTGCTTCGGATTTTTTCTGCCAATTGCATGCAGCTTTGTATGTTGACAGATTTTAGTGTACTTATGCCCACATGATTTGTGCCGGCAAGAATAGTTAAATAAAAAGAAATACGGAAACTGATATGCAAAGACCTCAGAGCAGCCAGGGAGCTTTTGAAAATTTAAAGCCTGTTCAAATTCCCTTTGAAGAAGGAGTTCTGGAAACCTTAAATGCAGGGGATTTGATAAACTTGACCGGAGTTCTCTATACAGGAAGAGATCAGACACACCGCAGGCTTATTGCCTTGCTGGATGAGGGCAAAGAGTTGCCGGTCGATTTGAAAGGACAATTGCTCTACTATGTCGGTCCCAGTCCTGCTAAACCGGGACAGGTTATAGGTGCTGCAGGGCCCACCACCAGCTACCGCATGGATCCCTATACTCCCAGGCTCCTGGATTTGGGTTTGAAAGGTACTCTGGGAAAGGGGTCTCGTTCCATGAATGTGCGGCAGGCTATGAAGAAGCATGGAGCTGTCTATCTGGCAACAGTTGGCGGTGCGGGTGCACTTCTGTCTAAATCTATTGTGAAAAGTGATCTGGTGGCATTTGAGGATGCCGGGCCCGAGGCATTATTCCGGTTTGAGGTGGAGAATTTTCCAGCTGTTGTTATCAATGACCTTGAGGGGAATGATTTTTATGAAATGGTTACTGCTGAAAGATTGGGGGAATAATATGAGAAGAAGATTTGATGTGAAAATTGCAGTAAATGTGTTTTTGATCTGTCTGCTGAGTTTGTTGATGTTTTCAGTGGAGTCTGCCTTTGGCAAAAAAATAGCCGGGGTTGATGTGCCTCAATCTGTAACTATTGGGAATGAGGCGCTGGTTTTAAACGGAGCTGGAATCCGTAAAAAACTTTTTATCAAGGTGTATGTCGGCTCACTATATCTTACTGCAAAGCAGACAACAGTCGGTAAAATACTGGCAGACCCAGGTGCTAAGAGTATTGTTATGAACTTTCTCTATAAAGAGGTTAGTACCAAAAAACTTGTTGATGGATGGAATAAGGGTTTTGCCGACAACAGTTCAGCAAAAGAGATCAAGGCTTTACAGGAACGCATTGACCAATTCAACAGTCTATTCACCACAGTTTACAAGGGAGATGAGATACGGCTTGACTATCTGCCCGGTGATGGAACCCAGGTGAGGATTAATGGCACCTTGAAAGGATCTGTTCCGGGGGAGGATTTTTACCAGGCGCTTTTGGAAATCTGGCTGGGGTCCAAACCGGCTGACGCGAACCTGAAGGATGCGATGCTGGGGAATTCATATTAAAAGATAGGGCCCAAGGATTCGAGGGGTCAAGGTTTCTAGGGTTTGATCAAAAGATTGAATATCGAATAGAGAATACATAATGTCGAATGTCGAAAAAATTAAATAAACTTCTACATTCTAAATTCCTTGTTCATCATTCAAAATTCTCTTTACCTTTCACCTTTGTCCTTTAACCTATCTCTTCTATCAAACTAGCTAGTCTATCAAAGTCCCGCCCTACATCCTCAGGGCGATGGGCATCCGAGCCTGCAACCAGGGGGATGTTCTTTTTTACAGCTTTTCTCAAAATTACTCGAGAAGGATAGGGCTCATTTTTTATCCTGTAGCCTGATGTATTGACTTCCAAAGACATTTTATTGCGGGCTGCAGCATCGAGAAGATCATCGATAAGTGCGTTATGTCCGGGAGTTAATATGACATTCGGGTGATGGCGCATCACTGCATCAATATGGCAGAGCACCTGGCCCGGCAGTTTTTCAACAGCATCCAGAAGTTCTTTATAGTACCGGCTAACTACTTTCTCCACACCGAATTTATCCAACGTATCAATGTTGATCTGTTTACTGCTTACCAGATTGAGATGACCTGAACCGGTGTCCATGAAGTGATAGGATATGCCAATCCGATCCCAGGCATGCAGGGCAAGTCGTCGTTGGATTTCTTCAAGAGAGTTGGGATTGCAACCCACCTCAACCCCCAGGCCAATTTCAAGACTGCCCTGGTATTTTTCCTGCAGCCGTTTCCCTTCTTCATGATAGAAATCAAAGTCATCTTCTGTAAGCCAGGTGGATTCAAAATAATTAATCCCAACTTCAAGATGCTCTAGAAAAACAAGCTTGCGTAAACCGAGGTCTATGGCAGCCAGGACGTATTCCTCCATTTCCCCCCTGGCATGATGGCAGAGCTTTGTGTGGACGTGACCGTCTATATTTGTGTCGATCAATAAGTTTCCCATAATGGATAATATTGAAACTAATCGATTTTGTGAAGGTTAAAAGCCGATATATTCAATAAATGAATTGATTGCTTTTGAGTAAGAGCAACTAAGTAGAAGAAGGTAAATTATTATAGAAACCCAAATATCAGGAATTACCCCGTGGATAAAAGTGCAGGATACCGTTTATATCCGAGGTGTCGCAAAATCTACCAAGTTCAAATTCCAGAGTGTTGAGTTGTTTAATATCTTTTATTTCGAGTTGCAGAACTTTGCCGTCAAGGAAATGGTAGAGCAGGGTCTGAACCTTTGAGATATCAATAGTATCCGGTAGAAATTTCATTATGATGCCCTCCTTACAATTCTGAAACAAAATCCTAAGATTGTTTTATAAGAACGAGAATTTTTTAAGACTCATTCTCAAAATACAGTAAGTAGTGCATTGTTGTCTGGCAAGAAGGAAGAGAAAATTATTTTCTAGGGGAGTTAATGGTATTAATAAAGATATAGAATTTGACAAGTCGGGGGGGGGATGATTAATGTGAGATGTTGTGCTGAAGATGTATTCATTTGGAGAGAATAATTAATAAGAAGGAAGGAAGACAGAATGAACGAAAAAAGTACATTCCATAAGGAAAAGACCCTTTTCGGCAAAGAAAAGAATCCCAGCAACATCCTGCCGACAAAATATACTTTAGACAGCAAGATACAGTTCCGCTGTCATCCTGGTGTATCGTGTTTTACGGAATGCTGTGGAAATATCAAGATAGTGCTGACCCCTTACGATATTCTGCAGCTCCGAAAACGTTTGAACATGGAGGCAGCTGAATTCCTCCATGTCTATACTGAGCCGACTTACCTGGAAAAAACTGATTTTCCCGGTGTTGCTATCAAGTTGACTGAAGAGGGGCGCTGCCCGTTTATCAAGTCAAAGACTGAAGGTTGTATGATCTATACGGACCGGCCGTCTGCCTGCAGGTATTACCCTGTAGGGATGGCACAATTTCATGAAGGCGCCCAGGAAGAGCAGAGCGCGGAGGAATTTTATTTTGTGGTCAAAGAGCCTCATTGCAAAGGTTTTGAGGAAGACAAAACCTGGACCATTCGTGAATGGCGCGAAGACCAGGGTGTTAACGTGCGTGACAAGATGAACAAGGGGTGGATGGAGATCGTCATGAGGAGAAAATCCTTTGGCTTCCAGGCAACCTTGAGTGATCAGGCCAAGAGGATGTTTTTCATGGCCTCAACCGATACCGATCAGTTGCGCAGTTTTATTTTCGACAGCTCCTTCCTGAGAACGTACGATGTGGACCAGGAAATTCTTGATAAGATCAAAGATGATGATAATGAACTGCTTCTGTTCTCATATAAGGTCCTTGCTTCCATGCTCTTTGGCACGGACGATATTAAGGTCAAGCCGGATGTTTTGAAGGCAAAGGTAGAAGCCATTAAGAAAGATCAAGCTGAGACAGGCCAGACCATGGTGGAGCGTGCCGAGGCGGATTTAAAGGGGATCAAGGAAGACTGGGCCAAGGCAAAGGAACCGCGATCGAACTGAGACTTGCAAAATATGCAATAAAAAAGGGCGGCAGGATTTCCTGCCGCCCTTTTTTGTTTTTAAAAGTTAATAATTAGTTATTTCCCCGGCTCCAATGCCTGGGCACGTCCATTAAGGAATTTCCAGGCTTTATCAACATCCTTCTGAGCCATAGCCATGAGTTCGTCAGCATGTTCCGGATTCATCATCTTCAGCATGCGGTAGCGGTTCTCATTCAGGGCATACTCGGCAAACGGCATGGTCGGAGCCTTGCTGTCTATGTGCAACGGATTCTTGCCCTGGTCTTCCAGATCCGGGTTATAGCGGTACAGAGGCCAATGTCCACAGGCCACGGCATTTTTCTGCTGCTCAAGACCCTTGGCCAGGTTGAGGCCGTGGTTGATGCAGTGTGAATAGGCAATGATCAGGGAAGGTCCGTCATATGCCTCAGCCTCGGCAAATGCCTTAACAGCCTGGGTAGGGTTGGCGCCGATTGCCACTTTGGCAACATAGACATTGCCGTAGGTGGAGAAGATCATGCCGATATCCTTTTTAGGCATCTTTTTACCGCCGGCAGCAAACTGTGCGGTAGCAGCCCGCGGCGTAGATTTTGACATCTGGCCGCCGGTGTTTGAATATACCTCGGTGTCAAGAATCAGGACATTGACATTCTCGCCGGAAGCAAGGACATGGTCCAGGCCGCCGTAGCCGATATCATAGGCCCAGCCGTCACCACCGATGATCCATACTGATTTTTTCACCAGGTAGTCGGCAACATTGATGAGCCGTTTTGCAATAATGGAATCACTGGAAGCCAGTGTTTCTTTTAAAGCAGCAACCTTGTCCCTCTGGGCTTCGATCTCATCCTGGGTTTTCTGGGATGCCTTGTTGAGTTCATTGGCAGCTTTCTTGGTGATAATCTTTTCAGCAGCAGCAGCTTCCAGAAGTTCGGCTGCCTGGGAACTCATCTTGCTGACAGTGTTGCGCATGCCAAGACCAAATTCAGCGTTATCCTCAAACAGGGAGTTAGACCAAACAGGGCCGCGGCCGTCTGCTCTTTTGGTGTACGGAGTGGTGGGCAGGTTGCCGCTGTAGATAGAAGAGCATCCAGTGGCATTTGCAATCATCATCCTGTCACCGAACATCTGGGTGGCAAGTTTGATATATGGGGTCTCACCACAACCGGCGCAGGCACCGGAGAACTCGAACATCGGTTTCAAAAGCTGGCTGCCCTTGATGGTTGATGGATCGATTTCGCTGTTTGCCATCTCGGGAAGATCCAGGAAGTATTTGACATTAGCAGCTTCCTGGACGCGGATTTTTTCAGTATTTACGACCATCTCCAGGGCTTTCTTCTTGGAGGGGCACTCGTAAACACAGAGAGTACAACCGCAGCAGTCTTCAGTGAATACCTGAACAATTGCCTTGCGTCCTTTGAACTGCTTGCCAACGGCAGCAGCAGTTTTCAGGCTCTTGGGAGCTTTTTTCAGGTCTGCGGATTTTGCTATCTTCATGCGGATTGCAGCATGGGGGCAAACAAGAGAACAGCGTCCGCACTGGATGCAGTTTTCAGGCTTCCATACAGGTACATGCACCGCAATATTGCGTTTTTCATACTGGGTTGTGCCTGTGGGCCAGGTGCCGTCATCAGGCATCTGGGAAACCTTGATCTGATCACCCTTGCCCTGGATCATCTTGGCTGTCACTTCCTTGACAAAGTCCGGGGCATCAGCAGGTACGGTGAGAGGTTTCTCATGACCGCCGGCAGTCTTGGGAATTTTTACCTCGACAATATTTTTTACTGCCGTGTCAACGGCGGCGTAGTTCATTTTAACGATTTTGTCGCCTTTTTTGCCGTAGGTTTTCTTAATAGCGTCCTTGATAGACTTGATTGCCTGTTTCTGGGTAAGGATGCCGGAAATCAGGAAGAAAGCGGTCTGCATAATCATGTTGATGCGGGCGCCAAGACCGATGGCCTCGGCAAGCTTAATGGCATCAATAATATAGAATTTTGCTTTCTTATCAATAAGCTGTTTCTGAACCTCACCCGGCAGTTCTTTCCAGACCTGGGTTTTCTTGAAGGTGGTTGTCAGCAGGAAGGTGCCGCCATCTTCAAGGTTGGCCAGCATGTCATATTTGTCCAGAAAGGTGAAGTTATGGCAGGCAACGAAGTTTGCCTTATTAATAAGGTACGGTGCCACAACCTGGTTCTTGCCAAAGCGCAGATGGCTTGTGGTGATGGAACCGGACTTTTTGGGGTCGTAGACAAAGTAGCCCTGGGCACTGTTGGGCGTCTCTGTACCGATGATTTTGATGGTATTCTTGTTAGCGCCGACTGTACCGTCTGCACCCAGGCCGAAGAACATGGCCCGAAAAACATCCTCGCCTTCAATATCGTAGGATTTGTCATAATCAAGACTTGTATAGGCTACATCGTCATCAGGTCCGACACAGAAATGATTTTTCGGAGCCCAGGAAGCCATGTTGTCATAGACAGCTTTTACCATGGCCGGGGTAAATTCAGCAGAACCAAGGCCATAGCGGCCGGAAAGGATCAAGGGCTGCAGGTTGACATTTGAGGAATCAACAGCCTCGCCCACAGCAGCTCTTACATCAAGATAAAGAGGTTCGCCTGGAGCTCCAGGCTCCTTGGTGCGGTCAAGCACGGTGATGCGTTGAACCGTGGCCGGCATGGCATTGACCATAGCTTTCATATCAAATGGGCGGTATAGGCGGACAATAAGCAGGCCGACCTTTTTGCCCTGACTGATCAGGTGCTCGGCAGTTGCAGCAACAGTTTCAGCACCAGAACCCATCATGACAATAATATCTTCGGCTTCAGGGTCGCCGTAATAGTCAAACAGGTTATACTTGCGGCCGGTCATGGCGCCGAACTTATTCATGGTTTCCTGAACGATTCCGGGGATTGCCTCGTAGTATTTATTTACTGTTTCACGACCGGTGAAGTAAACATCAGGATTCTGGGCCGTTCCGCGCATCATTGGACGGTCAGGGGACAGACCGCGCTGACGGTGAGCAATGACCAGATCCTCGTCGATTATTTCACGCATATCATCTTCGGTCAACTGTTCAACTTTCTGGATCTCATGGGATGTCCTGAACCCATCAAAGAAGTGCATGAAAGGAATTCTGGATTTCAGGGCAGCCTGGGTGGAGATTAATGCCATGTCCTGGCATTCCTGAACGTTCTGGGAGCAGAGCATGCCCCAGCCAGTCTGGCGTACTCCCATGACATCACCGTGGTCGCCGAAAATGGAGAGTCCCTGGCAGGCTACTGAACGGGCTGTGACATGGAAGACAGTCGGGGTTAACTCACCGGCC
>JAUXHH010000119.1 GCA_030621655.1 Desulfobacterales bacterium | reverse complement strand
CCTATTCTCCCACCAGTGCTATCAACTGCAAGTGAATCGGTAAGCAGCAGATCCACTGAAAGTTGAGATGGACTGATGCCTTTAAGAAGTTTCCCGTATTTTTCCAGTCCCTTGTAGGTTACTGCTACAGCAATGTCTTTGAAGGGGATGGAGCGGGCTGCCAATAAGAAGAAACCCTTACGGATGCTTGGCCCAGGCATGAGAAGGTTTTTCCCGTCAGTAAGGCAATTGATGCGGGCCTGGAGCAATGATTCGTGCGGTGTGGCAAATACAGTCTCAGCATTAAGGTATGGCTGCAGTCTTCTTAGTTTTTCCGCAGCTTTTCCCCATTGTGATGCTGACTGTTTGGCTGCAAGTTTTTTGTGCCATTCTGAGCGAACGGACTTTTTTTGTTTCATACAGTCATCTCAATTATGCTTAGCAGAATGTTTCTGTTTCAAGGTGCCTGTTTAATAATAGAGGATGATATTAAAACAGAGAGGAACAGGAACGGAATTTATTTGGAAAGGTTGTTAATTTTAGAGCTTTGCTGACTTTTTTCTGTCATTGAGGACAATGAGATCAGACTCGATGAAGGAGGTGTTTTTCAGTGTGGCTGTGTTGTTTTTTTCACGACTTGCTATCTGGAGCCGTTGTTTTTTGCTGAAACCATAATCAACAAGCCTGGCAATATCGTTCCACATATTACGGCTGCCGAGGATTGCAACCAGGATCTCTTCGCCATTGCGGGAGAACTTACCTACATAGGTCTGCTTTGCGGCCCAGGTATAGCCGGTTTTGCCTCCCATGGATCCTGAGATCTGCCACATGGCCTTGTTATGGCTCCGGAGGGTCTTGCCATACGAGGTTTTTGTTTTAAGAAGTTTTATCCTGTCGGCAAATTCCTTATGCTGCATGGCTTTTCTGAAGATCGTGGCCAGGTCTCTGGCAGTTGTCTGCTGTCCTTTTGCAGTAAGGCCAGAGGCAGTTTTGCATATAGTTTTACTGGCTCCAAGTTCGTTAGCCTTTCTGGTCATCATTTTTGCAAAGCCTGACTCAGAACTTGCTATATTTTCAGCCAATGCAACACTGGCGTCATTAGCCGAAGACAGGAGTACGGCATTTATCAGGTCATTGGCATAGTATGATTTGCCTTTTTTAAGATATATCTTTGAGCGCGGCATACTGGCAGCCCAACTGGAGACCGGTATCAGGGAATTGTTTTTTAGGTAATCAATGGCGATCAGGCCGGTGAGGACTTTAATGGTACTGGCAGGCTGTCGCGGCATGTCTGGATTGTGTGAATATATTTCTTTGCCGGTTCTGGCATCAATAATAATTGCGCTGCGGGCAGAAAGTTTCTTGCGAAATGAATTATCCGAAAACTTGGCCACAAAGACCGGTCTTCTTTTAGTTTTGGTCGACCTGTTAAGGATTACAGGGGTATTGACAACAGGTTTATAGGATGAAATAATTTGCTGGCGTACTATTGAAAGAGAGCTTTTTGCAGGTGTGAATTTATGCTCAGTGGTAAGAATTGTTGAATCTGAGTCAGCCGTACTATTATTGACAGACTGGACTGTGAATGGAAAGACCAGGGCAAGAGTAAAAAATAGTATCAGGAAGGTTGCTGACTTTCGCATGACTATGGCGCCTGGTTTACTCAGTTGAGTTATAAAAAAAATCCCCTTTTTCCGCTCCAATGGTGATTGTTGTGCGCAAAAAAGTCAAGTGCTTTTTAACTTTTAGTTTTATATGTTTGATTTTTGGTGACTTTGGGTCTGTCTATTCATGCCGCATGTTGTGGTAATAAAGTAGGGGAGATTACCATATCCGGGATATTGGATAAAATGTAAAAAGTAATAATTATAAATGGTTAAGTGTTACGGCTCTGATTTTTTTATGTTTTGTTTTATGTAAGTTCTGATTTTTCCCTTTTGGTTATCTTCATTTTCACTATTCAGCTTTTGCTTCACAATTTCTGTGACAGTCCTGAAATCGATTTTGCCGCTGCCCATCTTTGGGAGATCTTCTATGACGATAAAAATCTTCGGCAGGGCGATCTTTGGCAGGTCAGCTGCCATTTTCTTCCGTGTCTTTCTTTCTTCAATGCTTTCGGTAACTGCAGCAACAATCCTGGCGCCCTTGATGGCATCTGGGATTTCAACTACGCAGCAGAGCACATCTTCAGGCAAATATTTTTCTAAGCTGTTCTCAACCCTTATGAGTGAGACCATTTCACCGCCAATCTTGACAAAACGTTTCAGGCGGCCGACATGCCAGAGATAGCCGTCTTCATCCAGGTTGCCCATGTCGCCAGTATCGTACCAGCCACGACGGATATGCAGGGAAGTCTCCTCAAAATCGTTGAAGTAGCCCTTCATGACCATGTCGCCCTTGACCAGTATCTTGCCGTTTTCACCCGTAGCGCATTCCTCGCCGGTCTGATAATGCTCTATCCTAATCTGGACCCCGGGGAATGGCAGTCCAACGCTTCCCTGCTTGTTAGCGCCCTCGGCATTGCCTGAAATGCCGGGTGAGGTTTCAGTGGTGCCGTAAGCCTCATAGAGGATCATATTATGTTTCTTCATAAATCCTTCTCGCAAGGAATCCGGGCATTTGTCCGCCCCGCATAGGGCAAGGCGCAGGTTGTCAAAGTCGCCCGGTTCCGATTTTCGCAGGTAGCCCCAGAAAAAACTTGGTGTCCCGACCATCAGGTTAGGCTTGTCGTCACGGATAATTTCACAGACCTTTTTGTAATCCAGCGGGTTGGCATAAGAGACGATAGTCATGCCGTGATACAGGGGAGCCCAAAGATTGGCTGTCAGGCCGAACACGTGAAAGTATGGAAGGTTGGCCAGGAAGGAATCATTTTCGTTGAGATTATACCGTTCGCTCAAGCTTACGACATTTGAAACTATATTTTTGTGGGTGAGTTCAACCGCTTTGGGATCTTTCTCGCTGCCGCTGGTAAAAAGGATAACCGCGTCCCGGTCATCGCTGCCGCCGGACACCATTTTCTGGATAGCACCGGCAGAAAGCTTGGAAATGATTAACGCCTTGATTTTTTTAAGTGTGCCCAACCCGGCCATAATATCTTCAATGTAGACCATGCCTTCCACATGGGGGCAGTCTATTTTTTCCAGAAGAGCTTTTGATGTGATAATCGTTTTAAAATCACATTTCTCCTGGGCATATCTGCAATTATCCGCAGCACCGGTGGAATAGTTGATCATCACCGGGATACGACCGCTCATCAAGGTACCTAAATTGGTGAGCCCACAGCCGGCGGATGTGGGGATCATTACCCCAAGGAACCCCTTGTCGAATTTTTTGAATTCACTACGGAGAAGAAGAGACGCAATAAGCGCTTTTGAGTATGTAACCTCCTTGCCGGCAGAGCGATCGAGCCATGCTATTTTTTCGCCCTGTTGCTTGGCAACCTCTATAAACCGATGATGTAAAAGCATAGTTTCCCCTCTTATGGAAGCAGTTCAGAAGCAATAACAAATCTAAGATGATTATGCTGAGCAGAATATGTCCTGCTTTTTCAATATCTCATAGGGTACTATTCTCATCAACTATCGGCAGATGCCTGATAGCATTTTCCTTCATCTTAAAGAATGCCTCACGAATCCCCATTGTGGGAGGAATGGAGAGCACCCGGGGCGACATATAATGGCTTACCTTGATTTTCATGAAAAATTTTCTCCTTTATAGGAGACTTTATACCAAAAATGGAAGCAACTACAAGTATTAAAATGCATAATTTTCAAGCAGTTGACATGGGAATAATTAATTTTCCGTAACACTGTATACAGCTGTTGTTAACCGGCATGACTTAATTTTCCTTTTGTACAATAAGGAAAATAAAAGGGTATTGCTCGCCCGGAAATTTCACTTCGGTGTAATAATAAATGATATTGGAATGCAGCCTGAAATAAATAATTTGTTAGGGTATGTATTTGGCAGGATAATTCTAGAGGAGATTATCCCACTCATTGGCCATAACTTCCCTCTCTCTCTTTATCTTCTTTATGCCGGTAATTAATTCATCCTCGGAAATTATTTGTTTGGTAATCAGGATATCAATAAGCGCCTGGTTCAAAATGATTTCTGTTCTCAAAGCTTCTTCTGCAGAGATAACTGTTTGTGTTTGGATGGCTTCAGCCATATGTAAACTCCCCATTGGTTAAGGCGTGTGCGAAGTGATTTGCCCGGAAATATTTATAATTACGGGCAAACATCTTAAATCTCTTGACTGCTCATGATTGTATCAACAGGGAGTAGCGGGGTACAACGTTTAAAAAATAGAGGCAAATTGATAGGAAGAAACTAATATTCGACAAAACAACGAATGAAGTTCATTAAGAGACCGGAATATATATCTGCATCCCCATAAGCGGCCAGATAAACTGAACAGCGATCCAGGTGACCACCATAAGCAGAATACTGGCCGGGATGCCATAGTAAAAGAATTCACCGGTGGAGAACTGCTTTGAAGTGTAAGCGATAGCATTGGGGGCCGCTCCCACCAGGAGCAGAAATGGCATGCCGGCCACAACCAGGGCGGAGAATACTATTACCTCGCCGGCCACACCAAGATATGGTGCGATGACCAGCGCTACCGGCAGGGAGATGGCTATTGCCGCCACGTTCATGATGAAGTTTGTCATCATCATAACGAAGAATGCCATGCCCAGGATAAAGATAATGGCCGGCGCGTTCTGGAACATGGTGAGCCAGTTAACGGCCATCCATTTGGCCGCCCCGGTTTCCCAGAGGCAGAAACCGATGGACATGGCGCCGGCAAAGAGCAGAATAATATTCCAGGGAATTTCTTCCAGGTCATCTATATCAAGGATATTGACGATAAAGAACAGAATCGTTGAACAGAGGAGAATGCCGGTTTTATGAAGGTTCGTCATGGCGGGAATAAAAGACTTCCCTGATATGACAATAATTGTTGCGATTACTATGATTACGGCCATGATCTCCTGGGTGGACCAGGCACCCAGTTCTTTGTACATTCTTTTGGCTTTATCCTTGAGGCCGGGGATGGATAGTTTTTCCGGCTTACAGGTCAACATGAAAAATCCCCAAAGGAGAAAAGTCATTATCCAGCCGATGGGAGCCATGTAATAGGTAAGTTTAAAAAAGCTAATGTCTACACCGGTGATGTCTCTATAAAAACCGAGGGCCACGGCACCGCGGGCCGCTCCAAGCAGGGTTACGATACTGCCGGCGCCGGCTATATAAGCCATGCCCATAAACAGCCCCTTGCCAAATCTGGTAGGGCCTTCTTCGTCGCTATAGAGTGCATGAATGGCCATCAGCAGCGGGAACATGGTGGCCGCAACAGCGGTATGGGCCATAATATGGGTCATGGCAGCAGTCAGCACAAAACAACCCAGGTATATCATACTGGTTTTTTCACCGACAATGGAGAGCATTTTATAGGCAATTCGTTTCGTCAGGCCGGTCTTTGTAAATACCATGCCAATAACAATGGATCCGAAAATAAAAAGAACAGACGGATCCATGAAATCTGTAAAAGCAACCTTGGCCGGCCGGATAAAAAATAATGCCTGCAGCAT
>JAUXHH010000026.1 GCA_030621655.1 Desulfobacterales bacterium | reverse complement strand
GTAACAACTGTCTCAAGTAAACAATATAAGCACCCCACGACAAACCGGATTGGGTGCCATTTTTAATCATTCATTGTACTTATAAGTAACTCATATAACATACGCAAGTTATTATTGACCGTTGACATTCTGCAAGTCATATTGTAACCATTCAGTGCGGTTATGTCCCGCAAACACATGATAATGAAACCTTTAATCACTTTATTGCTGTCAGCAGCATTTACAGAATTACTTAGGAGATAACAATGCCGGCCATTCTTGTGGTTGATGATGAACTGAGCATGCGTGAATTCTTAAAAATCCTTCTTGATAAGGAAGGTTATGAAGTTTCTACTGCATCTGAAGCATCCAGTGCAATTGATCTCATCAAATGTCAAAACTTTGACCTGGTAATTTCAGATATAAAAATGCCCGGAATGGGCGGCCTTTCCCTTCTGGGGAAAATAAAAGAAATCAACAGTTCGTTACCCGTAATCATGATCACAGCATTTGCCTCACCGGATAATGCTGTTATTGCCATGAAAAGAGGAGCCTTTGACTATATCACCAAACCGTTCAAGGTTGATGAAATCATTAAAATTGTCAAGTCAGCCATTTCTTCGGCCTCCACCACCACAACAGATGAAATCACTTCCGAGACTGAATCTTTTGAAGGCATCATCGGCAACAGCCAGGAAATGCTCAAAATTTACAACCTGATATCACGCATTGCCCCCACCCCTGCAAGCATTCTTATTTATGGAGATTCAGGGACAGGCAAGGAGTTGGTTGCCCAGGCCATACATAACCTGAGCAAGGTGCGGGATAAACCTTTTGTGCCGATCACCTGCAGCGCCATACCGGAAAGTCTGTTGGAGAGTGAACTTTTCGGACATATCAAGGGCGCTTTCACCGGGGCGATTTCAAACAAGATGGGCCTCTTTGAACTGGCTGATGGTGGCAGTGTTTTTCTTGATGAGATTGGCGAATTGACACCTCTTATCCAGACAAAACTATTACGTGTCCTGCAGGAAAGGGAATTAAAACGTGTCGGCGGCACAGACACCATTAAAGTAAATGTCAGAATTATAGCTGCAACCAATAAGGATCTGGAAGAAGAGATCATTGCAGGCCGTTTTCGTGAAGACCTTTTTTACCGACTGGCTGTTGTTCCACTTCGGGTGCCGCCATTACGGGAAAGAAAAGGTGATGTCCCACTGCTTGTTAAACATTTCCTGAAAAAATTTTCAGAGAAGATGGACAAAGACGTCCAGGAGATTTCATCCTATGCCATGAAAGTCCTCTTGGAATATGATTATCCCGGCAATGTACGCGAGCTTGAAAACATTATTGAGCGCGGAATTGCCTTGGAATCATCAAAGATCATTCTCCCTGAAAGTCTAACCCTTTCAACCTATAAGAAAGAAGGAAAGACTATAGAGAAGTCAGAGGCTTTTATTGCCGTTGAGTCTGAAGACGAATTGCACAATCAGGGTCTTGATAAAGTCATGGCAAAACTTGAAAAGGAGATGATAGAACATGCCCTTGTTAAAACTAACAACTCAAAAATAAGGGCGGCAGAGCTTTTAAAAATCAGCTTCCGCTCTCTGCGTTATAAAGTGCAAAAGTACGATATCAAATAAGAAGGTCAACCAGAGGCATATTCCACATGCTGAATAAATTAATAGCAAAACCGGTTGAAGACCACAAAGCTGCGGCGCGTTTCAAGAAACAGCTGCAGTGGATGCTTTTCCTGCGTGTGGTGTTTTTAACTCTTCTTTTAGGCATTAACGTCCTCCTGCAATCAACTGAAAAAAATATTATAACCCCACCCTTTTATTACATTCTTATTTTTGTTGGAGGAGTCTATCTCTTTACAATCTGCTCAGCATTGATTCTGAAGTTCTTCAGGCGTTATTCGACGTTCGCCTATGCCCAGATCCTTATGGACGTCATTCTCGTCTCTATTCTTCTCTATTACAGTGGCGGGAGTCAGTCCGTTTTTACCATTCTCTATCTTTTCCCGATCATTACCGGTGGTCTTATCCTTTCCCGCAGAGGGGGATTGGCTGCTGCTGCTGCGTCTACCCTTGGTTATGGGACTATCCTGTGTCTCGAATACTTCGGTTATCACCCTGATTTCTTAGATGATTACTGGTACAGACCTCTTGGAGACATACGGTCAGTACTGAATTACTTTGCTATCCATGGACTTACCTTCTTCATCACCGCCATCTTAAGCTCCCTGCTTTCAGGACGGTTACTCAGGACTGAGAAGGAATTAATCAGCACGACCTTAAAATATGACCAGTTATCAGTATTGTATAAAAAGATTTTCGATGATATTCCTTCCGGGATTATTGTACTTAATCAAAAAAACATGATTTCGTTCAATCCTGCCTCTGAGAATATTACCGGTTTCAGATCTGATGAAGTTGTTGGCAAAAATATAAATCTATCTTTTCCTAACCTCAAGGTAGATGCTGGCATGAATTTCCGATCGGAAGTTGAAATTACCACGAAGGACAGGAAAAATATTCCCATAGGCTATTCCTCTGCCAAACTGAACATGCCGGGAACAGAAGATAATTTCCAGATTGTTACTCTCCAGGATCTCAGTCAGACCAAACAATTGGAAAAGCAGATGATGCAGGCTAAAAAAATGGCTACTATTGGAGAAATGGCGGCAGGCATTGCCCATGAGTTGCGTAATCCCCTGGCTGCAATATCCGGGGCGGCTGAAGTAATTGATGCCAGTGGTGACATCAAATCGCACAACCAGGGTCTGATGAATATAATTACCAGGGAATGTAACAGATTACAGAACAGCATTAATGACTTTCTGAGCTTTTCAAAACCAATTGAGCCTGAAAAAGAGTGGGTCCCATTGCTTCCCCTTGTTAAGGAAGTAATTCAACTTCTGAGGCATACCCACGATTGGCCTGCAGATTGTAAGTCATTTATTGATATACCCGAAAAGATGGACTGCTGGGCTGATCCTCAACAAATCCGTCAACTGCTCCTCAATATCTTTCATAACTCCTGCATGGCCTTAAGAAACAGGGATGACGAGATTCAAGTCATTGCCAGGGAAGATGCTGATGATTCAGGGGCTGAAAAAACCGTCCTCACTATAATCGATAATGGCAGAGGCATCCCTGATCTTATCATCGATAAAATTTATGATCCTTTTTTTACAACCCGTGAAAATGGGACAGGCCTGGGTCTTTCCATTGCAAAACAGATTGTCAATACCCATAACGGGGGGATCACTATCAGCAGCAAAGAGCATCAGGGAACGACTACAGAAGTGTGGCTGCCACTGCCCTGATCATTCTTTTTCTTTATGCACCCTGGCACCGAGTGCCCGAAGTTTTCCCACCATGTCCTCATATCCTCTTTCGAGATGATATATTCTTGAAATCTCTGTAACTCCTTTTGCTGCAAGACCTGCTACAACCAGAGAGGCACTGGCCCTGAGATCCGTTGCCATTACCTGGGCGCCTTTGAGCTGCTTTATACCCTTGACGATGGCACTATTACCATTAATTCTTATCTCGGCCCCCATCCGCTTTAATTCAGCTACATGCATGAACCTGTTTTCAAATATCGTCTCTGTAATAACGCTCAACCCGTTTGAAACTGTCATTAAGACCATGAGCTGGGCCTGAAGATCCGTGGGGAATCCAGGATACGGCAGAGTTTTTATATCTATGCTTTGAACTTTAGAGGGTCTTGAAACAAAAATTGAGCTCTCTGATTCTTTTATAATGAGACCGGCCGCTCTTAATTTTTCCGTAAGAGCCGGTAAATGGTTGGGGTTACAATTTGTCAGAGTTGCCTCTCCGCCGGCTGCACCGACTGCTACCAGATATGTACCGGTTTCAATTCGATCCGGAATAGTTGTGACTTCTGCCGGTTTTAAACTTTTAACTCCATGAATGATCAGGCGGTCGGTGTCTTTGCCCTCAATATCAGCCCCCATAGCAATGAGCATATCAACCAAATTACCGACCTCAGGTTCCCGGGCAGCATTTTTTATCACGGTTATGCCTTTTGCCAGGACAGAAGCCATAAGAATATTTTCCGTACCGGTTACTGAAGGCACATCAAAATAAATATGCGCTCCGGAAAGATAATTATCAACAAAAGCATTGACATAGCCATCTTCCAAATCGAGGCGTGCTCCCATCTTTGTCAAGCCCTGCAGATGAAAGTCAATGGGCCGTGCTCCAATGGCGCAACCTCCCGGCAGGGAAACCCTGGCTTTCCCCATACGTGCCACCAAGGGGCCTAAAACCAGAATCGAGGCTCGCATGGTTTTTACCAGGTCATATGAGGCCTCTAAATTATTTACCGTTTCTGTGTTGATGGTCAAGGCATCACCTTTCCTCTTCCATACAGCACCAAGGCTTTCAAGTAAGGCCAAAATTGTCCTGGTATCTCGCAAATCAGGAACATTATGAATCACATGCCAACCGGGTGTCAGCAGGGTTGCAGCAATCAAAGGCAGGGCTGCATTTTTGGCACCGCTTATACGAATTTCCCCATGAAGTTTACGCGCACCCTCTATAATTAATTTATCCATAACTTTTTATAGTAACTCCGACAGATATATATTCCAACTTTGGGAATGAACTGATGGCAGAATAATAGTTCCTTTCTCACTTTTTCTGTGCTTGAAAAACTCTGGGCAATCCCGCATAGTCATTATGAATTGCAATAGTTTTATATTGAGCGATTTCCCTGAAAATACCAGACACATCTTCTGCCTGATCGGCCCCTATTTCCATAATGAACCAGCCGCCGGACTTGAGCCTTTTTCCTAAATTTTCTGCTATTCTAATAATTGACTGAATGCCCCGTTCTCCACCATCCAGTGCCAGATGGGGCTCATAATTCCCCACCTCAGGTTGCAGGGATTCGCAGGTTTCACCAAAGGGCTTTTCAATTATATCTCTTGCTATATATGGTGGATTGGCAAGTACCAGATCATATTCCGCCCTTGGTGATATTCCCCCAAACCAGTCGCAATTAACAAAATCAATCCTTTCAGCGACTTCATGCCTTTTAGCATTATGTTTTGCAACTTTCAATGCATTGCATGAAAGATCAATCGCTGTAACTGCTGCTGCCGGTAGTTCCAAGGCCAACACAACGGCTATTATTCCACTGCCGGTCCCTAAATCCAGGATTTTCATTGTTTGCTCATCCGGATTTTTAAAGAGGCTTTTCACAGTCTTCAGAGTAATTTCAATAAGTAACTCTGTTTCAGGCCTTGGGATAAGCACATCCTTCGACACTTTAAAAGGCAGCGACCAGAATTCTTTCTCTTCAACGATGTAGGCTAAAGGCTCTCTTTGTAGACGTCTTAAAATATTTCTTTCAAATTTTTCACGTTGACCGGCATCTAAAGTCCGGTCTTCGGCAAGTAATAATGTAGTCCTGTCAATATTAAGTAAATCGGCCAGAAGAAGAGAAACCTCAAGCTCAGACTCTATAATGCCTACTTGCTTTAAACGCCGGACTCCGTCAGTGAATATGTCTTTGATTTTCACGAAATTGCAAAATTTCCGAGTATCGGAACTGGACTCTTAAAGATATTAAAAGATGCAGGCAGGGTCTTTTCTTTGCAGAGCTGTAACATATTCAGCGGTCCTGCTTATTGAACCTTTTTTAGAGCTTCTGCCTGATAATGAACAATCAGGGGATTAATTACTTCATTAATTTTTCCCAGCATTACAGCCTCAAGTTTATAAAGGGTAAGATGGATGCGATGGTCAGTTACTCTGCCCTGCGGATAATTATAGGTGCGGATGCGTTCACTCCGATCTCCTGTACCTACCTGACTTTTTCGGTCTTCAGAAATCTTGTCATGCTGATCCTGTTCCATTTTATCAAGAAGGCGGGCCCGCAGTACTTTCATAGCCTTGGCTTTATTTTTGTGTTGAGACTTTTCATCCTGACATGACACAACAAGACCTGTTGGCAAGTGGGTAAGGCGTATTGCAGATTCAGTTTTATTCACACTCTGCCCTCCCGGTCCTGAAGAACGAAAGACATCTACGCGCACTTCATTGGGATCGATCTCAACTTCTACATCTTCTGCCTCAGGTAAAACGGCAACTGTAACAGCTGATGTATGTATTCTCCCCTGGGTCTCAGTTTCAGGCACTCTCTGGACTCTGTGCACTCCACTTTCATATTTCAATTTACTGTAAACCTTTTCACCGCTTATTAGGGCAATTATTTCCTTAAAACCGCCGATGCCGATGGGGCTGCTGTTCATAATCTCCACATTCCAGCCCAGACCATCAGCAAAACGGCTGTACATCTTGAACAGGTCGCCAACAAACAACGCTGCCTCATCACCTCCGGTGCCTGCTCTTATTTCAAGAAGAATATTCTTTTCATCATTTGGATCTTTAGGCAACAGTAAGTTTTTTATGTCATTTTCAAGCTTGTCGGATTTTTCCTTTAATTCATGAATATCATTCTTCACGAGTTCCAACAACTCAGGATCTTCTTCCTCATGCAGCATCTCATTGTTTTCGGCCAACTCTTCATGGACTTTCCAGTAAACACCACAGAGAGAAGCCAATTTGGTGACCTGCGCATGCTCCTGCGCTACTTTCTTGTATTCCCGCTGGTTTGCAATGAGGGCGGGATCGGAAAGCTTTTCCTCCAGGCTTGAAAGTTTTTTTTCTAATTCATCTAGTTTTGGAAACATCGTTTTATGGACAGTTAAATTTTATAGTGTGCTGGATTAAAAGCTTTCATAAGCAACAAACGAAAACAGGGGACACTCCGGCATCGGAGGTCCCCTGTGGAAATACTGTTAAAAACGCTAAGCTGAAGTTGAATTTTTTTTCAGATGATCAGCATACTTTTTCATAAATTTTTCAACCCTGCCGGCAGAGTCAACCAATCTTTGTTTCCCCGTAAAAAAAGGATGACAGGCGGAACAAATCTCAACCTTCATTTCAGAGCTTACTGATCCGAGCTCAACTTCATTGCCGCACGCACATTGTGCTTTGATCTTGTGGTACTCGGGATGGATATCTTTTTTCATTACCTTTCCTCCAGTAAATTATCTACTTCAAATGGCAATGCCGCTTAATCTAAACGGCCTGGATTATTAATTATATGCAACAGGTTAATTTCATAATGATCCCATCCAAAACATTAATTTATTCGGACGGATGGAAACAGCATACTATATATAAATATATTATTATTGCAAGCGGTAATAACAGAATCTGAAACAGTTAGCCCGGGTTTCTCACGAACAGTTCAGCATATTTTTTCATCTACACTATACGAAAATGCAGTTATCTGTTCATTGATTGAAAAAACTCTGCATTTGTTTTTGTTGCCTTCATCTTATCAAGCAGGAATTCCATGGCATCTCCGGGATTTAATGAAGAAAGAAGCTTACGCAAAATCCAGATTCTGTTGAGTTCCTCTGCTTCTAACAGTAAATCCTCTTTCCGGGTGCCGGATTTATTCATATCAATAGCAGGGAAAATTCTTCTATCCGCCATTTTACGGTCGAGCATAAGTTCCATGTTGCCCGTTCCCTTGAACTCCTCGAAAATAACTTCATCCATCCTGCTTCCGGTTTCAACCAGGGCAGTAGCAATAATTGTCAAACTTCCCCCTTCTTCAATATTTCTTGCTGCACCGAAAAATCTTTTTGGTCTATGTAAAGCGGTGGCTTCAACACCGCCGGATAAAATCCGGCCGCTTGACGGGGTTACTGTATTATAGGCCCGAGCCAACCGGGTAATACTGTCCAGCAGAATAACAACATCTTTTTTATGCTCCACCAGCCTTTTTGCCTTCTGAATTACCATCTCTGCGACCTGTATATGTCTCTGGGGCGGTTCATCAAAGGTAGAACTTACAACCTCGGCATCGACGTTTCTCGACATATCCGTAACCTCTTCAGGCCGTTCATCAATCAAGAGTACTATAAGAACAATTTCCTTGTGGTTTTTAACAATACTATTGGCAATTTTCTGCAACAGTACTGTCTTTCCTGTCCTTGGCGGAGAAACTATCAAACCTCTCTGCCCCTTGCCGATTGGCGACATGACATCCATTATACGGGTCGAAAATTCATCTTTTTTTGCTTCTAAGTTTATTTTTTCGTTTGGAAACAGAGGTGTCAGGTTTGAGAACAGGGTTTTGTCTTTGGCTTTCTCCGGCGCCTCAAAATTAATACTTTTTACTTTCAGTAAAGCAAAATAGCGCTCGCTGTCCTTTGGAGAACGAACATGGCCTTCAACAGTATCGCCTGTACGTAAGGTTAGCCTGCGTATCTGTGAAGGTGAGACATAAATATCATCTGGACCGGGAAGATAGTTATAGGCTGGAGATCTCAAGAAACCAAAACCGTCAGGCAGGATTTCAAGCACACCTCGCCCGGTTACCATGCCATTCTTTTCATCTTTTGCCTGGTTGGCTTTTGCTTGAAGAATGGCAAAAATCAGCTCCTGCTTACGCATTCCGCTAATGCCTTCCACCTTATATTTCCGGGCAAGTTTGGTCAGTTCATTAATTTTAATTTTTTTTAATTCAACTAAATCCATACATCAATTTCCTTTCGTTTTTTTCTTCCATGCAATCATTCATGCTGATTGCATCCACTTTATTTGAACTCTATATATTTAGATTAATTCGTAGCCGGATTTCCAGAGTACTTACCTGAGGGGTATAACTGCATGAGATGCAGGTCAGGAACAACAATGTCCTTAAAGTGCATGGCATTGCACTTTTTTCATTTAATTGAGTTTTTATATTATTTGAGCAATACAATAGGGTCGATAATAATTTACTAAATTTTTCACAGCTATTTCAGTGAAAGAAATGGCTGGGACTTTTTCTATTATAAAAATATCATGTGACAGTTGACAGATTAAAGAAGGGGATGTTTTCTAATATTTTATGAGATTATGATCTCTTTCTCTCTTTAAGGAGTAACAGCCAGCAAAGGCGGGGGCATTTATTGAAACTTCAATAGGATATTACCTTCTATAACACCTCACTTTTTACTGTCAAGCTTTTTCCAGTCCCCCATTCCATTATTTTTTAACAATTCCGCAAGGTGTTTCACCTGGCTGTTTGTATCTAGCAGCAGGCCGCTGTTATCAATAACGTGATCCGCCTTCATCACCTTTTCAGCCAAAGGCCACTGGCTTTGCAACTCTTTTGCAGCCGCTGCCTTTTCTAAACCATCGCGATCCATCAAACGCTTCAAGCACGTTTCATAATCAGCATTAACCACAATAACAGTATCAAAGAGATCTTCCCAGTGGGCTTCATAAAGAAGAGGAACCTCAACGACCACTTTCAAACCGGAACCGGATTCAACAATCTGATTCATTCTGGAAAGCACAACCCTCTTGACTATGGGATGGATTATGCCATTTACCTTCCGGCGAAACTGCTCACTGTCAAATAGATCATTACGCAAACGGGGTCTGTCTATGGCCCCATCCTCAGACAGATATACTGAACCGAACACCCTGGTAAATTCATGCCACCCCTCTTCGTTTGGCTCCAGCAACCGGCGGCAGATCTCATCTGCATCGATATGTTCACACCCCAATAACCCGGAAAGCATTTTAGACACACTACTCTTCCCTGATGCAATCCCACCGGTCAGACCAATTTTCCTGTTCACAGTACAACCCGCAGCATCATGATTTATTGCCCGTGTGAAACTTTTCTATTGATTATTAAGTTGCCGAATATTCTCAAGTATTGCCTGCATATCAGGCCATACAGGAGAGACATACTCCATAGGTTCGTCGGTAACCGGGTGCTGAAACGACAGACTGTAGGCGTGCAAACATTGCCGATTGACAGCAACCTTCTCTTTTGGTGCCTTCAGTTGTTTGCCGCCATACAATTCATCTCCTGCCACAGGATGTCCCAAAAAGGCCATATGCACCCTTATCTGGTGTGTGCGCCCTGTCTCCGGCCTTACTTCAATATACGTCATATTATATGGAAGTTCTTCTAAAACAGTCCAACACGTAACCGCATCTCTTCCGCCATGCTCAAGCACGGCCATCTTTCTCCTATTGCTTCGATGCCGACCAATAAGTTGGGAAACACAACCTTTTCGTATTTCTGGCCGCCCGACTATAATGGCGTGATACACTTTTTTCACCTGGCGTGACTTAAAAAGCTCAACCAGACCATGATGGGATCTATCATTTTTGGCAATAACCATTACCCCGGAAGTATCTTTATCAAGGCGGTGGACGATACCGGGTCGTTCAACCCCGCTTATGCCTGAAAGATTCTCACAGTGGGCGAGAAGACCATGAACGAGAGTACCCTCTTTATGACCACAGCCAGGATGCACTACAATCCCGGGGGGTTTAGCAATTATCAGGAGATGCTCATCCTCATACAGGATAGAAAAATCGACCTTCTCCGGCTTGATCTCCAATGGTTCCGGTGGCGGGAGAGTCACCTTTATAAGGTCACCATTTTTAAGTCGACTTGCTGCTTTGCTTGAAGTGCCGCTTACAAGGATGAATCCGGCGCGTATCAGATTACTTATACGACTTCGGCTCAAATCAGGTAACATTGCAACGAGGAAATGATCCAGCCTTTGCCCTTCCCTCTCCTTTGGAACTGCAAACTCGAATAATTCTCTCTGGTCTAATTGATGCTCTGATTCGTGATCAGGTTCTACCATGTTTATGAAAATGAAATGATAATTATATGGGGACTGAACTTGCCAGGTATATATAAGTGTTTTTCATTACCTTAGGAGATACATGAAACTAACATGTGTACAACATAGGTAGAACAACTTACAGCAAATCCACTATTCTGAAATACTTCCCGGAGGAAAAGAGATACTTTTTAGTTAGGGGTAATTACTAAATACTTTCCGGCAACCCGTGTTTCGGAAAAACGGGTTGCCGGAATATCGAATTATTTCCTGTATTATAATTTCTTAGATCAATCTCTACTACTGAGAATCAGGAAGAATACTAACGCAATGGCTGGGTTTAAAATTTTATGAAAAAATTTGCTCAATCTTCTCTTCGACCTTACACTCATCAATCTCATTAGCGATGGAAAGTTCCTTTACCAGAAGGCCTTTGGCAGTATCCATCATTTTTCTTTCTCCATAAGACAAATCTTTATCTTCCTGGAGCAGGTAGAGATCCCGTAAAACTGAAGCCACTTCGAAAACAGACCCGGTTTTTATTTTTTCCATATACTCCCGATAACGACGATTCCAGGTCTGGGCACCAATCACAACATCCTTTTCCTCTAAAATATCAAAAACCTCATTTACCTCTTTAGGGGAAATTATGCAGCGCAGGCCTACATTTTTACTTGTGGCTGTCGGTATCATGATAACCATATTATTATTCAGTATCTTCATAACATAAAAAGACTGTTCTAATTCGCCGACCTTTCTGTGCTCAATTGACTCGATCACACCTACGCCATGAGCTGGATAAACTGCCATTTGTCCTACATCAAACACAATTTCTCTCCTTCTTATAAAATTATGATGCATTTCCTAACAGAAAAGCACCAAACTTATAATACACCAGGGAATACTGGTATCTTCTCAAAACAGACAATTAAAAAAACAGTATAACATAATTTTCCCCAAAACTCAAATTCTGCTTTTTTATTCAATGCCCGGAAGGGTTTTGCTGATAATTCACAGAATAAATAAGGCGCTATTCTTTCTGGTTCACTGCATTCATAGCTGCCGAAATTCCCTGCTGCACTAAAATTTTTATTCCTTCAACCACAACTGCCATCCTCTGCTCGATCACCTCATGCTCATCAGGTCCGAACCTGGCTAATACATATTTTTCAGGGGGAATTGAAGCTGCAGGTCGTCCTATACCAATTTTTACGCGTGAAAAATTCCTGGTGCCAAGATGTTCAATACTTGAGCGGACTCCTTTGTGACCACCAGCTCCACCACCTGATACTATTTTTATCCGGCCAAGTGGTATATCCAGATCATCATGAATGACAATTATATTATCGGTTGACAGTTTGTAATACTGTGCAACTGCAGCCACGGCAGTGCCACTGGCATTCATAAACGTTTCAGGCTTGAGCAAGACGACAGACTCATCCCAGATAATGGTTTTAGCTATTAAAGCCTTCCATTTGGATTCTGTGAAAGACACATTGATGCCTTGGGCAAGATAATCCAAAAGCATGAAACCGACATTATGCCTGGTGTCAGCATACTGAAGTCCTGGATTACCGAGGCCGACAATTAAGTACATTGCAAAAGTGTCCTGTTGCCAATTTGACTAATTCTTTTTAAAAAAATGTAATAACGGGCTGCTATTAAACAAAAAGGCCGGGAAAGAGAATATCTGTTTCCCGGCCAAACCTGTTATTTAAAGACTGGATGCGTGAATTATCATTCCTCGGTTGAAGCAGCAGATTCCTCAGCCTCAGGAGCTGCCTCGGCGCCTTCTTCAGCTTCGCCTTCCTCTTCTTCCACAATCTCCTCTTCTACCTCAGCCTTTGGTGCAATAACTGCAACACAAGCCCTATCCAGTTCTTCTTCAAGGGTAACATTATCCGGTATTGCCAAATCGCCGCACGTAATACCGGCGCGCCCTAATTCCAGTGAAGTAACATCTACAGTAATCTCATCCAGAATGTCTAAAGGCAGCCCTTTAATCTTTACAGTATGTGCCATAATGTTCAGGATGCCACCCAGGTCAACCCCTATGGCAGTTCCGGTATATGCAACAGGAACCTCCATGACGATTTCCTTCTCAAGTCCAATTGCAAGAAAATCAACATGCAGCACAGCATCTGTAATCGGGTCTATCTGAATATCCTTAATCAATGCATAATGCTTTTTCTTGCTCTTATCGCCTTCAATATCGAGGCTCACAACAGCATTATGGCCTTGAAACTTCAAAAGATCTCTAGTCAGAGTTTTTGCATCCATGGCGAGTGCTATGGGCTCCATTTTACCTCCGTAGAGAATGGCGGGTGCATATCCACTTTGCCTCAATTGATGGGTAGCCCCTTTACCGAAATCCTGTCGCAATGCGGCAGCCATATCCTGTTGTATCATTTTTATTTCCTCCTTAAAAAAAGATGACCAGAAAGATTGAAAACAGCAATCTTCTAATCCTGTATCTCCAAATCAATTGTGCCGACTTCGTA
>JAUXHH010000052.1 GCA_030621655.1 Desulfobacterales bacterium | reverse complement strand
GCCGCGGGGAATTATACCCAAAGTTAGATTAAACCCAGTATACGCTACATATTTTTCCCGGCAGGAAGACAATTAAATTCTGCTTTTACTCTATTTTCCAGTATACAAGGTCTGAACTGCTTCCAGGACCACGTATCACCATGCCCCGTATCTTTTTTCGCATATTCCCGGACACAACCTCAGTTAAAATCTCGAAAAAGGAGCTTGATGTTGTAATAAGCGCAGGCGGTATAATTACATCGCCAGGAAAACCAGGGGCCCATTTATACCATTCGGGATCTCCGAGATCGTTTTCTTCATCGTCCCTGAAAGTCACCATGCCATCAACCATGCCCTGATCAATCTGCTCTGAAAGTGCACCAAGCACAAAAACATCGGCAGTATTTATGTTAATTTTACCGTCCCTTCCATGGGGTGTCACAAGGCTTGCAAGACCCGGCACCTCTCCGGTTCCCAAATAGAGTTCACTGGTTATACCTTTAACCAGTAGAAGCTCCTCAATAAATTCCATGGGGCCGTTTCTTGGGTCATAGGGAGTATCAAGGCCCTGGTAGTAAGAACTTTCAGCGCCGCCAAAGCCAAGAGGTTCATCGTCCTCGTCAAGCCAGTCGATTATTGCTTCAATAATATTCAAGGCCTCGTCTTCACCGAGTTCAAACTCTTCTGCACTCAACAGGTTGGTCCAGATTTTTTTCTGCTCTTCATTAATGATCCATGTATCTTCATGATATTGCAGCAAGCTGTTTATCTGAAGCCTGCCGGAATGATCGGTTATATTCATTCCTCCCTGCCCACGGCTGAAAAAATAGGTGAAATATTGTGCAGTGTCCTCCAGGTTGGCCCAGTCCTCATGCAGGGTATCAAAAGAGCTTTCCGCTGCATCAACTGACAAAACAGCCCTGGCTGAATTGAAAACGGATTTTGCCATATTATCGAGAGCAATCTCATCCCGAAGATTAGCGGCACTGGTCAGACTCGACCGCATCGACAAGTTAAACCGCAAGGTCATAACCAGGATCAGGCTGATAATCAGGATCGTCATCAGCAGGGCCATACCTCGGTTATTTTTTAAAATATCAAACATTGTTTAATGTTATTGAAGAGTTGAGAAATTGAAGACTGAAAATTGATGGTAAAATACCTTTTAAAATTAATTGAATAGGGGCTCAGGAAGCGAAACTAACTTAATGGTCTTTTCCTAAGCAATTTTAATAAAATCTTAAATCTTCAACACTAAAGCCTTTGTGCTTTTTTCTTTCAATCTTCATTCTTTAATTTTCAATCTTCAATTTCCCTCTTACGGTTCCGGCACATAGTTCACCGGCAGAGCAATACCGGTCATAAACCTAAGAGGGGCATCAGGATTTTCATAATTTAAGAATTCAAGTGAAACCGACACCATGCGTGGCAGGCTGCCTTCAAAATCCTCACTGTCGGAGTCCCAGCTTTCATGCTGTTCTCCATCACCATCAAAATAGGTGAACGTAATTCCCTGCAGTCCGTCACACAGGGTTAATCCCTCTCTTTCTTCAGTGTCGCCAATAAATTCAGGGTTTTCAGATCTAAGCAGGACCAACTCTCCTTCCTCATCCCCTTGGACCACATCATAGGAAATCAACTGGCCGGTGGCCATTTCCATCTCCTCGCTGAAAAGCGGCTCGATCCTGGCAAAAAAACTCATGGTATCCGCATCCCTGCCGTTGATGTCTTTATCTTCTCCCAGAAACCGGGTATATCCTGCAGGTTTTCCGAAAGAGCTTGGCGGCAGAATACTGATATAGGATGCTTGAAGATCCTCGCTGATCCGATCCATGGCAGTTGCCGCTTTCCGATAGATCTCCATGCGGGATTCCGTCATATTAATGGTTTTAAAGGATCCTGAATAACTGGCAAAAATTGTCGTAAAGAGTATGGCAAAGATGAAAAATGCCAGAAGGATTTCCAACAGGGTGAATCCTTTATTATTTGAGGAAACTGTCGTCATTATTCAGTCAGATATCTATTGGCATTTTTTACCTGAATCATTTTTCATCTAAATTAATTAACTGCCGCCACATAATGATAGAGCCTAAGGTTGTAGTTCAAAGCACCCCAGGTGACAGCAAGGTCTATCTGCTTTAAATAATCTGAAATAGCACCCAGGCCTTCAATGGAAACATCGCTCACCGTTGCCTCCCAGGCATACCCCGGATAATCCTCGCCGAAATCCCCACTGTCACTTGAGAGCGAGTCTGCAGCCTGAATCGTAATTTCACTCATTTTACTCTGTGCCAAAAGGGCTGCCATGGTTTCAAACTTGGCACTGTTTGCAAAGAACACACTTTGCGATTGAGAACCCAACAGCGTGGTCAAAGCGATGGCGATAATTGCTACGGCAATCATGACTTCCAGCAGGGTGAATCCTCTATTATGCAATATTTTCAGCATCAATGGCCCACTCTTTTATTTAACAAACTGCAGCTCAAATCATTATCCCCTGTCAAAATCAACATACCCTTCATGAATCTTTATTGAACCGAGAAAAGGAATCAGTTCAAGACTCACCTCCCGCCCATCTTCAGACTGCAGATGGATCATGGACTGCTCAATATAACCTTTACGGCTGAAGCGGATTGTTCCCTCATTAAAAAACTTGCCGTTGCTCCAGGACCATACATCCTGAATCTTGACATCAGCCGGTAACTCGTATGCCCTCTCACGTGCAATTTCCTGCTCCTCTCCGGAAGCAGTGCTTGCAAAGGCCCAGATTCTTTTTCCCCGTATGTCGAGATGGAGTATATAGGAAACCTGGCCGCTTATCGCTCTTTCTCGTAAATTCTGCACGAGCCCGACAAGTCTCAAGGCTGTGGTATCAAGGGAGTCATTCAGTAAAGCCTGGCGGAATCTTGGTACGGTGACACCGAGCATTAGACCGAGCAGGACTATCACCACTATCAATTCGATAAGGGTATATCCCCTGGTATGATGAGATGCTTTTTTGAAAGTAAAATACGGAAAATTTGCCGACCTAAAAAGCAAAAGATTGTTCTTGCCTGATAGTGTGCCGGCAAAACAGGATATGAGAGAAGATATCGGAATACTGATAAATCTAGTTATCACTCCAAATCCCAGTTATTTATGTCCTCGTTCTTACCATCCCCACCTCCGGTGCCGTCTGCACCGTAGGAGATAAGATCAAAGTCACCACGGGTCCCGGGGCTAAGGTAAATATAATCATTACCCCAGGGATCCATCGGAACCTTACCCTTTTCGAGATAACCACCCTCACGCCAGGATTTGGCCAGTTTGCCTGCCGCCGGTGCTTCCACCAAGCCCTGCAGCCCCTGTTCAGTGCCGGGATAGTCTCCGGTATCAAGCTTGTACAACTGTAAGGCTGTTTCCAGACTCTGGATCTGGATCTTGGCTTTCATGCGTCTGGCTTCATCCGGCCGGCCAATAATCCGTGGCACAATAAGACCTGCCAGAATACCGAGTATCACCAATACAACCATGATTTCTATCAGGGTAAATCCTTGATTATCTATTCTCTCTTTATTGTAGAACATGATTCAACCTACCTCTATTTTTTATAAAAGATAACGGAATATTATCCGTATATTGCCTATCATGCAATAACTCTTACCCGTTCAGCCAACCATCTGGTTCATTTCAAAAATCGGCAGCAGGATCGATATAACTATAAACCCCACAACTAGTGCCATTAAAAGAATCATTATGGGCTCAATCAGGGAGGTCATTCCGGTGATACGTGTTTCAACCTCCCGTTCGTAAGCATCAGCAATTTTATGCAGCATTCCCTCAAGATCACCGCTTTGCTCACCTACTGATATCATCTGCCTGAAAACGGGTGGAAACCATACAGATCTGCTTAAGGCAAGATTTAAACTTTTGCCTGCCTGGATATCTTCCATGGCCTCATCGATGACATCGCCGATCAACACATTGTTGACAATATTACGTACAATCTGCAGAGATGTGATAAGAGGCACACTGCTTTGCAGAAGGCTGCCAAGGGTTCTGCCGAATCGCGACAAAGCAATCTTCCTGTTGATCTGCCCGATAACCGGCAAACGAAGTTTTAATGTATCCCAGAAGTAGCGCCCTTTAGGTTTTTTTATAGCCTCTTTTATGCCCACGATAATTGCCACGATAATTGCCACGATTACCCACCAGTACGACCGCATAAAATCACTGAACCAGATGAGTATGATGGTGGGCAAAGGCAGTACCTGCTTCATCTCAGTGAAGATACGTGTCAGGTTCGGCACCACAAAACTCAGCAGAAAGAACAGGACGCCTGCACCAACTATCGCCATGAAGACCGGATACACCAGTGCCGCCTGGAAACGTCCCTTTAAAGCCTGCTGATGCTCTCCGAAATCAGCCAGTCTTTCCAGGACTACATCAAGGGAACCGGATGCCTCACCAGCCCGCACCATGTTGATATATATATTTGAAAAAAGTTTCGGGTGGCTGGAAAGGGAAGCTGTCAGGCTGTTTCCTTCGTTCACTGATTCCTTGACCTGGGCAACGATCTTTTTCAGTGGCGGGCTGGTGGTCTGCTCCATAAGTGCGTCAAGAGCAGCAACCAGTGGGATACCCGCATTGAGCAGGGTAGCAAGCTGGCGGGTTAATGCATGAATGTCATCAGCGGAGACCCTGTTAAAAATGGATGGCAAAGAAAGGCCTGCACCAGCCTCTGGTTTTGCCTTAGAAGTTGTTTCTTTGACCTGGACAGGATATTTCCCTGAAGTTCTGAGCTTCTGGCGGGCTGCTGCAGTACTGTCAGCATCAATAATGCCGGCTATCTTTTTGCCGGCCCGGTCTAAAGCTCTATATTCATAAACAGGCATAATAATTATTCAAGTGAATTAATTTCCTGAATCCGTAAGCTGTCGGATATACTCTTTAATCCGTGAGCCATCGGATATGCTGGCAAATCACAGTGTTATCGGATACTAAGGTACTCATGCCCAGAGTAAGTGTCAATGTATTTCCGGCCATGAATTAACCGATTTCCACCAGCTCGATATCAAAGGTCAAATCCTCTCCTGCCAGGGGAGGGTTAGCATCGAGAGTTATATTTTCATTATTTACCTCAATAACAGTAACAGTGAGAAGTTCACCGCTCGGGCTCCCCATCTCCATACGCTGGCCGACTTCAGGATCGAGTTCAGCAGGCACCTGTTTTCTGTCAACCACCATCACCATACTGGCATTCTGCTCCCCATATGCCTTATCACAGGGAATTTCAGCTGTCTTTTTCTCGCCTGCCTGCATCCCGGCAACAGCCTCCTCAAAACCCGGAATAACCTGACCGTTTCCAATAGTAAACTGCAGCGGTTCGCGGCCACTGGATGAATCAAATACTGAACCGTCCTGCAGCCTGCCGGTATAGTGAATTTTCACTGTATCTCCCTCTTTTGCCTGTGTCATGTTCTGCTCCTGCTATAGCTTTAATCTTATAAAAAAACGGCAACCCGTCTTTTTTTTCTGAATACTGTTGGTACACACTCCTCAAAAAACAAAACCCCAACAGCCATAAGCTGAGGGGTTTGTCTTCTGATATAAATATATTGGATTTCAGCTTTCTACCATGGCATCAAATGAGTGAGCATTTAATGCATTTTATTTTCATCTATTATTAATAGGTATTCAGCTCAGTACTGTCAATAGGGTCTGCAGAAATGATCACATAACCTTGGCAGTAATGCCCGCTGTAGACACCACATCACCGATGGTAAAGGGCCTGAAAAGCACAAGCATCACGCCGGCAGCAAAGTTGGACAGTGAATCCTTTAAGGCAAGACCGACAGCCAGACCGGCAGCACCTATATCAGAAATGAAATAAAACGGTTTGAAATCAAGTACTGGACAGGTCCACGTGCCAACCTAACTTGAAACGGCTGTGACAATTAGGGCAGATGAGATATATGTCAGCTTTCCCGGTGAGTTCTGCAACCTTGAATGAGACATGAAATCCGTCGGGATAACCGCACGTTGGGCACGCATAAATTTCGCCTTCCGGCTTGATCGTAGCCACCTTATCCCTGGCTCCCATTTCCATACGGTGCTCCATCAGATTTTAAAATTCCACTTAATTCTTTTAATAAAAACTGGTTGAAAAAAGAATTTCACAAGCTTTATGTTGCGCGTTATCTATTTTTTCTTTTTGGATTTATTGAGATATTTTGCGATTCTTACAAAACGGGTCGGATTTACTATTTTGTCGTCGTAATGAATTTCATAATGAACATGGGGACCTGTACTTCTTCCGGTACTGCCAACCAAACCTATGACCTGTCCTCTTGCAACAGTATCACCCCTTTTCACAAGACTTTTTTTCATGTGGGCGTATTTGGTTACAAATCCGTTGCCATGGTCAACAAGAATATAGCGTCCATTTCTTCTGTCATAATTCTCAATTTTAACTATACCGTTGGCTGTAGCCTTGACATCCGATCCCTTTTTACCCCTGATGTCCACACCCCGATGATAAGCTCTTTTGCCATTAATCGGATCATTGCGCCATCCGAATCTTGAGGTAAGCACTCCCGGTACAGGTGCACCAAGCGGTACATCCTGGATGGTATTCAAATACTGATCAGTACGCAGAATAAGTTCATCTCCGGTATCCCGGACAGAACTTGTAAAGGGGCCGCCACTGTTCTTGTTGCTCACTTCAACCTTTATATCCACCCCGACACTGCTTAAAATTGATTCTATGATCCTGCTCTTTTTATCCAGGTCTGCCACGGCAGTATCAAGAAGAACCGCCCTTTCCTCCTGCAAAACTGCTACCCGGTTCTTTAACCACTCGTTGCTCATTCTCAAAGACTGCAGTTCTGTAAACTGCATATTTGCTTCAAGACCGGTAAACTGTTCCCCGGAAATAAAACTTTTTGTATAGAAACCAATTCCATACGCGAACCCTAAAGCCAAGACCAGCAGAAGAGCTACCGGTACTACAGATATATATTCCTTCAAACGGCGAGTCCACTGCAAACGGAATATAGTGGCGCTCAGAATCCACATTCGTACATGGTTTTTGCTCTTGGATTTCCACTCGCGAAAATTGTTCTTCATTTTGCATCCACCCTTTATAACAGTATACAAAATACAAACCTATTCGTTCTTACTATTTATGCCCGTTAAGAACTTTGTCGGGAAAATAATACCATTCCTAACCAGAGTCAACAAAAAACTGACATTTTTCTATTTTTTATATATATATTTTACTTTTAAATCAACAAGTTATGCCGAATTTTTTACCTTGGCGAAAATCCTGATTGGAGCAGGATATCCTTCCACTGTCAGAGCAGAATCGGATTTATCAATAAAATCCTCATACGATTCAAAAACCATCCATTCCGTTTGCCGCTGTTCCTCGCTGGACATGGGATGCGAATAGAATATTTCCACATCAGCAAAACCGGCCCGGGACAACCAGTTGGCAAGACAGGCACCGGTTGGCACAAAATAGGTGCCGGGAACCTTGGCATAGCGGTGTTCCGGGAAAAGAGCCAGGGACTCATTCCCGGGAATTCCCTGGGATTCAACAATCAAAACTCCTTCCGGACTCATAGCGGCTCTGATATCACGCAGCACATCAACAGGTGAAGAACGGTGATAAAGAATTCCCATGAGAAAGACAACATCAAAGCAGTTTGGGAATAGAGTCATATGCTCCACGCCAAGCAGTTCAGCGGCCAAATTCCCGATTCCGGCAAAAGTATTCAGGGTCTTAAAGGCAAAGTAATGCTGCAGATACGGCTCAAATCCTATCACCAGTTTAGGATCATGCTGGGCCATCCTGAACATGTAGTAGCCGTTATTGCACCCGATATCAGCCACAATCTTATCCCGCAGGTCAGGCAGTTCCGGCAGCACCCTGTTCCATTTGCGCTCGCTGCGCCACTCTGCGTCAACGCTGATACCGAAAATATCAAACGGCCCCTTGCGCCAGGGCATGAAATCCCGCAAGGTCTTATAAACCTTTGCCGCATCAGGTTCCGAAAGTTCATCCGCACCACCGATTATCACCGCGTCTCCTGAAAAGTCGCAATGCTGAGCCCTTATATGTTTCACTCTCTCGAAGGGCAGACGAAAGCGCTCCACCCCTTTCTTGCCCAGACCCAGCCAACGCTCTTTTTCCTGCAGTAAAGCAAGAATTTCCTGGCGCTCAGCATTGGGTAGAAGATCGAGATATTGCATAATCAGATACTGAGAAGAATATTATTTGCAGGCAACAAAGGAGACAAAATTGAACCATTGGAAAAAAGTCTCTACTCTGGAGAAACCTGCCTGCATAAGGAGGTCGTAATTTTCCTGAATGGTAAGAGGGAGCAGCACGTTTTCAAGGGCCTCACGCTTGTTGGCTATTTCCAACTCGGAGTAGCCCCGCCTCTTCTTGAATTGATGATATGAATCCAGAAACTGCTGATCAAGTTGTTTATCCTGGCAGACGATCTTTTCACTGAGAACCAGAACGCCGTTATGGCGTAATCCACTATAAATATTCTTAAGAAATTCTGCCCTGGTCGACGGTTTGACAAACTGCAGAGTGTAATTCAACATGATCCCCCCGGCCCCGGAAAGCTCAGCCTGAGTGATATCCATTTCGACAAAATCAATCCTGTCTGCCATGGAGAACATCTCTGCTTTACGCATTGCCTTGTCAAGCATGGCCTTTGAGTTGTCAATCCCGACAAACTTGAGATTTTCTGATTCCAGCTTTCCGGCCAGGGCAATGAGCGTTGTTCCTGTTGAACAGCCGAGATCATAGACCGTATCGCCTGCTTGCAATGACCGGTCCAGGATCTCGACCGTCATTTCAATTACCTGCTTATAAAAAGGAACTGAACGGTCAAGCATATCGTCAAAAACATCTGCCACACGTTCATTGAATTGAAACTTCTCTGCAGATGCTTTTTTCTCAAAAAGAGTGTCCCGTGTCATCTCTCTTTTTCCTGATAAAACCTGATGTTTTCATTATTGACAGACTCGTAGATAAGCGCCCTTAAAAACAGGGTATAAACACCCTTAAGAACAGGGCATAAACACCCTTAAAAACAGGGTATAAACTCCGACTTCGAAAAATCTGTTGTACCGCTTTAGGATGGCAACTTGATCCTGTGCTCATCATTCCGGTCAGGATTAGGGCGAAAGAGCAGAAATGTTTTGCCCAGAATCTGGACAATTTCAGAGTCGGTTTTTTCGGCAGCCACCTCAGCTGCTTGCCGCCGATCCAAAAAGCAGCCATTGCCGACCTTGACCTTTATCAGTTCATGGGAGGCCAGCACAGCATTTGCGGCAGTAATGACGTTTTGGCTGAGACCATCACGACCAAGCATGACAAGAGGCTTCAGGTGATGCCCCAATCCCTTCAGATATCGCACCTGTTTACCTGTAAGTTTTTTATTTTTCAGCTCTGTTTTCATAATCTTTTTGCATTTATAATTTTTTCAAAAAATCTGTTAAAAGGCTGTTACTGCCTCCTTATTTTTAGCTCAGTAAAAAATCCGGGCTCTGAGGATCCGGCTTCGGAGTCTCGCAGGCTTGCTTACCTGCTGCCGCTTACAATAATGATATCATAAGGCACTGAGGCACAAAGGCACAGAGTTTAAAACCTGATAACAAAATCATATGATTACATTGTGTGCACTCAAAAACCTTTACATTTCTTTGTCTTACGGTCACTTTGTACCCTGAAGGGCATAAATGCCTTTGTGCCTATTTTAAGCCTTGTTGATGGTTCCGGCTGAGCCAGCTACTTCTGACCCGGCCCTGAGGACCGGGTT